>CAIRZD010000330.1 GCA_903882965.1 uncultured Bacteroidota bacterium | reverse complement strand
TACTCTAGGAATTTTATTCCTACCCTTAAGCTTTAAAATTTCCAAATAAGGTGTAAACTGGTAAGTATTAGATAGCACTTTTTTTTTAATTATTCTACTTACACTTTTAACATCAGCTATTGAATTTAACTTGTCTATTCCCTTAGCTTTTGCATTACTTAATTTATCTGTGTAAATGCCAGTTAGATATTTGATATCAAAGTACGAGGTAAGTCTCATATCTCTATTTGAAATTTTACAAAATGAGAAAAATTGACACGATTAAATAATTAAGTAAATTGTATGTTCTTTAATTGCTGTATGGTAAATCGATTCAAGATAGGGAATTTTAAGTTTAAGACGGCAACCGTTTGGTGCTCGAACCCTTTACAACTTAAATAAACTTGTTGAAAAAAGCAACTAAAAAGTAGATAACAATAGAAGCCACTGGATTTCAGTGGCTTCTATATTCTGTGAACATATGGTACTCGAATCAAAGCCCCCCACTCATCCTCGAATGTTTCGAAGTGCAACGGTTTGGTGTTTGCAACGCCTCTGCTGTCGGATTTGAAATGGTTGTGGGTTTTCAATTCACTTTGTGCAACACTAATTCATTCCAATATATCAACACTATATCATCACTATTCTTAGCCCTCCAATATCCTTGGGCCTCCATATATAAGTGCCATTTTATTTTCTCACATCCTCCTATAGGCGTACTCTTTCACAGAAACCTTGCTGGTAAAGGTGTTCAAAAAAAGGTGCATGCACTTTTAAAATACTTCCCCCAATCTGTATGAAATTTACAAATAGCGGCCATAGCACACTACCTGATGCTAAGGTCTTTGCAAAAGAGAGCATAATAATAAACCGCTATCAATATCGCCACTTTTAAAAATGAAAGAGCATTTATACTTATGATACAGCAAAACCAAAAAGAACTATCAAAAGATTTCAACACTGCATCCTACAGCGCAAACCTAATTCTGGGCATAAATGGCAGGCACACAAATCGCATGTCCCATCCCGTCACATTCTGTCCCATCCTTGCGACATTTTCGAGATATTTTGATCAAAAAATAATTAATACTCAATTAATTATCGCAAAAAATATTTCCACCCCGGAATCGGGACATTTGTTACACGGCCGGTTCATTACCCGCATGCTTCTTATGCCTGTTAAAGATGCCTTTCTTGTGTTTGTGTTTTTCCTCGATAGGGTCGGCGTGGGGGAGGGAGCCGGTACGGAGGAATTCGTATTTCTGGAAATCGATGGAGCCATTGATGGTGATGGTAACGGATTGCACTTCCTTGTCTTTGATGGTGAATGGTATTACTTCTATGCCATAATCGGGATCAGAGTAGGTGCAGAGGAAGGTGCTTTTTTCGCGGGGGTACATGTAGCCGGCGAGCTGGGGGTGGTGTGCAAAATAAACGATGAGTTTCTGGTTGTCTTCGTGAATGGTGATATCGCCGTAAACGGGGTTGTGGTAGGTGCCGGTGTATGCCCTGAGCGGGAGTTCGGGCTTGTTTCTTTTGGCTACGAGGCGGCGGTCTTTTTTGAGGGTGTCTTCGTCCTGAGTGCGTTTTTTGACGGTGCGCTGCCAGGAGTATTCGCTGTAGTTGCGGTAGGGCAACTGCATATAGGCATCAATGACCTGCTGGCGGAGGGCGCTGTAGAGGCTGTTCTCATCAGTGTTTGTGAGGACTACGATGCCGAGGTTGAGTTCGGGCACTATGCAGGTGGTAGTGACAAAGCCATTGGAGCCACCATCGTGGCGGATGATCTTTACGCCATTATAATCTTCGAGAAACCAGCCGAGGCCATAGGTCTGAAAATGTTTTGAAGGGAAGTAAGGATTGTTTTGGTCGCCTATTATGGTATTGGAGGTGCGTGTGGTTTGCAGGACAGAGTAGGGAACAACCTGTATGCCATTATAGCGGCCACTATCGAGCTGCATGAGGAGCCAGTGGGAGAGGTCGTGGACGGAAGAATTGATAGAGGCGGCAGGGCCGAGGTTATCTACATTGGCGAAGGGCATGCGATCGAGCTGGCCTTCGCAAACGGTATATGGGAGGCAGGCATTGGTATCGGTATAGATGCCGTACCATGCAGTGGTGGTGCGGGTCATCTGGAGGGGACGGAAGAAATGGTAATCTACAAAATCGTCCCAGGAGGTATCGGTGACGATGGGAATGATCTCGCCGGCGGTGAGGAAGGCGGCATTGCAGTAGCCGAAGTGGCTGCGGAAACTATATTTGGGATCGAGGTTGCTGAGGCCGGCAATGATGTCTTTGCGGCTGAGGTTGGAGCCCCAGTTGAGCATATCGCCCTGGAAGGTTTCGAGGCCGAGGCGGTGACAGAGGAGATCGCGGATTGTGGCTTCGGAAGTTGCAAAGGTATCTTGCAATTTAAAGCCGGGCATGTAGCGGGTTACTTTGTCATCGAGTGAGATGCGTTTTTCGGAAGCGAGCAATGCGAGGGATGTGCCTGTAAATGCTTTAGTATTGGACGCGATCTGGAAGAGGGTATTTTCGTTGACGCGCTCTTCGGGTTTGTGGATGTTGCGGGTACCATAGCCTTTTGAAACGACCACTTTACCATCCTTAACGATTGCAATAGCAAGACCGGGAACATCCCACTTTTTCATTTCGCGGCGAATGTAGTTGTCGAGGCTATCTGCGATAAATGTGTTTTGGGAAAAAGAGGTATAAAAAGAAAATAGTAATAGTATGAGTGTGATTGTGATTGTTTTTTTCATAGAGATAAAAGTCTGAACCTTGATTCGCATGATTAAAGGATTGGAGGATTTCATTTTACTTCTTGTATTGTTTTACGATCTCTTTCATTTCATTAAGTTTCATGAGGGCTTCTACGGGTGTAAGGGTGTTGATGTCGGTATCTTCAAGTAATTGCTGGATACGGCGGATATCGTCGGTGACGCCATCGAAGATATTTAGCTGGAACTGGGGTGCGGGTTTTATGTTTTTTACTTTCTGTGAAGTATCGCTGGCTGTGGCGTGTTTTTCTTCGAGCTGGGTAAGTATCTCATTAGCCCTATCCAATAGTTTGGGGGGCATGCCTGCCATGCGGGCTACCTGGATACCAAAGCTATGACGGCTGCCACCGGGGGCGAGCTTGCGCAGGAAGATGACTTTGTTTCCGGTTTCCTTGTGGGTAATGTGGTAGTTGCGGACACGGGGCAACTGGTGCTCAAGTTCGTTGAGTTCGTGATAGTGGGTGGCAAACAGGGTTTTGGGTTTTGTGGTGGTGTTATGCAAATATTCTACAATGGACCAAGCCAGTGATATGCCATCATAAGTGCTTGTGCCGCGGCCAATCTCATCGAGGAGTACGAGGCTGCGCTCGCTGAGATTGTTGATGATGCTGGCGGTTTCGTTCATCTCTACCATGAATGTACTTTCGCCGCCACTGAGGTTGTCGGAAGCGCCTACACGGGTAAATATTTTATCGGTGAGGCCAATGGCAGCTTCATCAGCAGGGACGAAGCTACCCATGTGGGCCATGAGGGTGATAATGGCTGTTTGCCGGAGCAGGGCAGATTTACCACTCATGTTGGGGCCGGTAAGGATGATTATCTGCTGAGTGGTTTTATCAAGTGTAATATCATTGGCTATATAAGATTCGCCGGGTGGTAATTGCTGCTCTATCACCGGATGGCGACCTGCCTTAATATTAAGCATGGGTTCGTTGACAAGGGTAGGGCGGTGGTAGTTGTAGGTGCGGGCATTGTTTGCGAAACAAAGCAGGCAATCGACCTGGGCAATGATATGGGCATTGGTTTGTATGGCTGATATAAACGGCTCGATGCTTACGAGCAATTGCTGGTATAGCTCGAGTTCTATTGTCAGTATCTTTTCTTCGGCGCCCAGGATCTGCTCTTCATATTCCTTTAGCTCGGGAGTTATGTAGCGCTCTGCATTGGCGAGGGTTTGTTTGCGGATCCAGTCGGCGGGTACTTTGTCTTTATGGGTATGGGTTACCTCGAGGTAGTAACCGAACACATTGTTGTAAGATATTTTGAGAGAAGATATGCCGGTGCGTTGTGTTTCCTGCTGCTGAATTTGAAGTAGGAAATCTTTGCCGCTGCGGGATATTTTCCGGAGGTGATCGAGTTCTTCAGAGAGCCCTTCGCGCATCATGCCGCCTTTGCTAGCAAGAGCAGGGGCATCATCAACAATAGCTTTTTGTATCCGCTCGCGTAATTCGGTAAGGGGTTGTATGGGTGATGCGATACTGCGCAGCGCCTCATCCTGGTCATTTATACAGAGCTCCCGCATTTCGGCCATGAATTGCAGGCTGCGGGCAAGCTGGAGGACCTCACGGGGATTGGCTTTTTTGAGGGGTATTTTACCGATGAGCCTTTCTACGTCGCCAATCTGTTTTATAAGATGGGTGAGAGAGTGGTTCAGGTCCTGGTTAAGTATGAAATGGCTCACAAGATCAAGCCGCTGCTCAATACGGTGTGTATCGAAAAGCGGGAATATGAGCCAGCGTTTCATCAGGCGCGCACCCATAGGGGTATGCGTATGGTCAATGGCCTGTAGCAGGTTAGTGCCCTGCTCATAGCTGCTATGCACAAGTTCCAGGTTGCGGATGGTGAAGCGGTCCATCCAGAGGAAATCGGAGGCAACTATGCGTTGTAATGAGTTTATGTGTTGCAGGTTAGCATGCTCGGTATCTTTAAGATAATGCAGCGCCACACCGCAGGCAACGATGGCTGCTTTCAGGTCTTCAATGCCATATCCTTTTAGTGATTGCGTATGGAAATGCTGCAGCAACAGGTCATAACAATATTGCTCGCGAAACACCCATTCATCAAGCTGGAAGGTATATACTTTACTATCGAATTGCTCTTTGAAACGTTTTGACTGGGATTTGGAGAGTATTACCTCTGATGGCTGAAAGCTCTGGAGGAGCTTATCCATGTATTCCATATTGCCTTCTGCAGCATAAAACTCACCGGTGGTAATATCAAGAAATGCTACACCACAAACTGTATCGCTAAGATGCAGTGCGGCGAGAAAATTATTGGTTTTGTTTTCGAGCAGTTTATCGCTGATAGCTACGCCGGGTGTTACAAGTTCGGTAACGCCACGTTTTACTATGCCTTTAGTGAGTTTTGGGTCTTCGAGCTGGTCGCATATAGCCACACGGTAGCCGGCTTTTACCAGCTTATGCAGGTAGGTTTCGAGGGAATGGTATGGGAAGCCGGCAAGGTCTACAAATGCCGCAGAGCCATTGGCGCGCTTGGTGAGGGTGATGCCCAGCACACGGGAGGCGATATGTGCATCTTCATTAAAAGTTTCGTAAAAATCACCTACACGGAACAGCAATACAGCATCGGGATATTTGGCTTTAATATCCTTGTGCTGCTTCATTAAGGGCGTTTCCGCCAGTTTCTCTTTTGCCACCTTACAAATATAGTGGCTTTAGTAATGGTTAAATGGCTTAATTGCTCAATGGCTTAATTGTGTGGGCTTTGTGTGGATAACTATTTTCTTAAATGGCTCAATGGCTTAATTGCGTAATGGCTCAATGCACTCAATTTTATAAACAATGCTCAATTCGTTTTTAGGGATTGCTACTTTTTGATCTTTATCAGAAAATCTTTTGAAAATTTCACATCACCTTTTGCGATCCATTTTATGTGCTGCCAATCGGCAGTTGGTTTTAGGGTAGCAGTAGTGCCGTCGTCTGCTGTAACTGAAATGGGTAGTGTAAATCCGGTGACGGTATTATTGAATTTATAATTCAGTTCCTCGTTCTTAATGGTGTATTCTAATTGGGGGATCTTTGTAGTGCGCAGGTACTGCTCGAAGAAGGCGGTTAAGTTAAGGCCGGTATGCCAGCTTATCTGGCCTTCAATTTGCTGGGTGGTAACTGTTTGGTGGTAGTTGTCTTTACCAAGGCCGCGGAGCATTGTTCTGAATTTTTCATCGTCATTGGTCAACATTCTTACCATGTACATGATGGCAGCGCCTTTGTCATACATGTCTTCAGCGCCTTCATTGTTTACCCCGTAATTGCCTATAATGGGTTTGTCATTTTGGATGTTGTGCCATTCGCCGCGGCAATATTTTTGGCCTTTTTCTTTTCCTTCCGTACATTCTACAAAGAGCGATTCGGAAAATGTGGTGATGCCTTCATGTATCCAGTTATCGGCAATATCTTTTGCGGTAACATTATTGCCAAACCATTCATGGCCGCTTTCATGCACAATAATATAATCGAAATCCATGCCAATGCCTGTGAACGTGCGGTCGAAGCCAAGGTAACCCATTTTGTATTTGTTGCCATAAGCGATAGCGCCCTGGTGCTCCATACCGAGGTAGGGTGCATCGACCAGCTTATAGCCATCTTCATAAAATGGATAAGGCCCCATCCAGTATTCAAAGCAATGGAGCATTGTTTTTACTACTTCAAATTGTTTTTTGGCACGTTCGAGGTTGTAGCTCAATACCCAGAAATCAAGGTCGAGCTGGCCTTTTTCGCCCATAAGGGTATCCTGCCAATGCACATAATCGCCTATATAAAATGTGACATCATAGTTGTTTATAGGGTTTTTAACACCCCATGAGTATGTTTTGGTATCATCTCCATTATCGCTCACTAATAGTAGTTTACCATTGCTGACGGCTTTTAATCCTTTAGGAACTGTGAGTGCTATAGACATACCGTTGTCGGGCTCATCCCATTGGGCATCTTTGCAAGGCCACCATACGCTGGCGCCTAATCCCTGGCAGGAGACGGCTATCCATGCATTGCCGGAAGTGTCTTTTGTCCATGTGAAGCCGCCATCCCAGGGGGCGTTTATGGCTGTTCTTGGCTTTCCGTGATAGTATACCAACAGATCTTTGGATGATCCTTTAGTCCATTCTGAGAAATTGTAAGTGAGCCACCATACATTGCCCTGCTGTTTAAAGCTGATCGGCATACGCACAGCGGTGTCGTCGGAATAGATCACATATATAACGCTGTCTATTATCATAGGCTCCTGCAAGTCTATTTGCATAGAGTCAACAGGTTTTTTTGTGATAAGTAATGAGATGGTATTTTGCCCGGAGATGGTTTTTGCGGCGGTGTCAAATTCAACAGTGAGGTTGTAGTATTTAACTTTCCACCAATCCCTGCCACGGCCATTGCTGCCGCGGAGTGTATCGGCATGGGTATAAGCAAATGTGGTATTTGCTGAGAGCAAATACCACATTATTAATAGGCTATTTATTATTGTCCTTGTCATTGTTCGATATTGGTTAATTCCACATCAAAGATAAGGATTGAATTCGGAGGTATTGCACCACCCATTCCTCTTTCGCCATAAGCTAAGTAAGATGGGATATACAATGTACCTTTGCTACCTTTCTTTAATAGTGCAACGCCTTCGTCCCAACCGGCTATTACCTGGTGCTGTCCTAAAGTAAAAGTGAAAGGACGGGTGCATACAAAATTAGAATCAACGTTCTTATCAAACACTTTGCCATTCAGTAATTTTCCCAGATAGCTCATGCTTACTTTCTGGCCGGCTTTAGCATTGTCGCCTGTTCCTTCCTTTGTAATGGAATAATACAATCCTGATTCGGTTTTTGTAGCCTGTATGTTATTTTTAGCAAAATACTCTTTCATTTCCCTGTCTTCATTTAGCTTTTGCTTACCAACTTTTTCGTCTGCATCTTTCTTCAGTTGCTCTGCAGTTTTTACATCGGCTATTTCTACATCGAATATAAGAATAGAGTTTGCAGGAATTGCGCTTCTGTCCTGTGAGCCATATGCGAGGCCGGAAGGAATGTAAAGTTTTGCTTTTGAACCTTTTTTCAGCAGTTGTATGCCTTCATCCCAACCTTTTATCACTTTGCCACGACCTATTTCAAGGGTAAATGGCTCCATGTGGTGAAATGATGAATCCATGTTGGTGTCAAATATTTTGCCATCGATTAACGCGCCTTTATAGTTAACACTAACTGTCTGGCCGGCTTTTATCAAGTCGCCTTCACCTTCTTTAGAGATGGTATAATAAAGACCAGATGCTGTTTTTAGGGGCTTTATGTTGTTTTTCTTAAAGTATTCCTGCAGCTGTTTTTCGTCGATCCCTTTTTGTTTGGCAGATTTTTCGTCATTAGCTTTTTTCTCTTCTTCTTCAGATCTTACGCTAATAAGTTTTATATCGTATTCAATTTTCTGTCCGAGTTTCATCCATGGCAATAATTGGTTGCCTGCTTTTTGCATTGAATCGACCGGTAAACGGAATACGGCACTATCTCCAACTACCATCATCATAAAACCTTCCACCGGATCGCCTTTGAACTTAGGTGCGGCAATAGGATAAGGAACGGGCTTTTCTCCATACATTTTGCGGGAGTCAAACAGTACGCTATCATCTATATGCACATGGATATACATTTCGATGTGATCTTTCAGAACGGGCTTTTTCTTACCAGTGCCGTGCGTTATTATTTTATACTCAAGGCCGCTAGCCAGTTTCTTAAAACCATCAGATTTAGTGGCGGCAGCAGCAGGCTTTTTAGGCGCAGCCTTCTTTGTTTGGCCATTTACGGCGGTGCCTATTGCCAGGGTAAGCAAAGATGATACAAGGGCTATCTTAATTGTACTTTTCATTGATGCTTTTTTGAATAATGGTTAGTAAACAATTGTACTGAAAACAAGTTTTACTTATTTGCTTTTTGGCATTGGTTTTGCCGGCATTTGCATAGTTTTTTGAGGACTTGCTGCTTTTACCTCAGTGATATCAACTTCAAATATCAATATTGAGTTAGGAGCCACGTTAGGGCTTGGGCTTTGTGCGCCATATGCCAGAGGAGAAGGCAGGTATAATGTAGCCTTGCTTCCTTTTTTCAACAATGTTACTCCTTCATCAACGCCGGGGATCATCTGGCCTGTACCTGCTGTGAAAACAAGTGCATCATTGCCATGATGGCCAATTGAAGTATCAACGTTTGAATCAAAAGCTTTTCCGTCAAGTGTTTTGCCGGTATACATCATGCTTACGGACTGACCTTTTGCTACGTTAGCGCCGCTACCTGGTTTTTGAATAGTATAGTACAGACCTGAAGCTGTTTTTTGAGCTTTGATATTATTTTTTGCAAAGTAGTCTTGTAATATTTTGTCATCTACAGGCAATTGTACGGCAGCTTTTTCTTTCATTTCCTGCTGCATCTGAGCTTGTTTTGCATCCATATCTTTTTTGTAGTCTTCCATAGACTTGATAGATACAACAGTAAGATTGATGGTGATCTTCTTGCCTTTCTTCATCCAAGGCTGCATTTTCATTGCCTGGTCTAATTGTGCAGGAGGTATAGATTTGATAATAGAATCGCAGGAGATCTCAACAATAGCGCTGTCACCTACAGATAAGTATGGGAACACTGCCTGGAGGTCGCCGGCATTTTTAACTTCGCTAACACGCATTACACCGGGCTTGCCTTGTTTGTATGTGTTACCCAATTCGGTTGTGTCTGCTTTCGCTATCAGGTTAAATTCCACGATATCACCCATTTGGGCAGTTTTGCCGGGAACATCTTTAATGATCTTATACTCGATGCCATGTGCTTTTTTAAAACCACTGTTGCTGTTACATCCGGTATTGCTGATCAGTGCTACGCCAAGTATGGCGATTGGTAGAATCCTTGTTAACATGTTTTTCTTTTTTAATTTTTGACTTTTTAAGATTTAGAATTTATTTTTTTAGTTTTTAATTTTTTATCGGGGGTGAATATCCGACAAAATTTTCTTAAAATATGCAATTGTTTCTATAAAAGATGTTTTTGTGCGCCCTCCAGAGGCATTAAAGTGGCCGCCGCCATCAAAATATTGCTTGGCAAATGTGCTGACGTCAAAATCGCCTTTGCTC
>CAIRZD010000329.1 GCA_903882965.1 uncultured Bacteroidota bacterium | reverse complement strand
GCCAATTGTATTTAGGGTAAAGCCTAAACCGCCTGACCTGCAAAAAGATATTTTCTGGAAAAACTCAACCTTGTTCCAGTAAAATCAGGCTTTCCCAAAGATATTTTGCCCTTTTTGAAAAAGTTCCGTATGTTTATGACTAATTTTATATGATGAAAGGCTTGATATTCATATTGTTTATCACTGCTGCCAGCCTGCTGGCAGGTGGTTGTAAAAAGCCATCTTCGTGTGCCAGTTCGGGTGGGGGAATAAGTGGTACCGGGACACTTTCGGTAACGCCGACACATCTTAATCTATATGTAGACAGCTGTATTGTATTTATTAAATACGGAACGCTTGATGCACCGGCGAATAGTGTATATGATGATTCTCAATGGTGTAAATTATATGCTCCTGATACTATTCCGGTAGCCATATTCAATAATCTTCAACCGGGCTTATATTATTTATATGCAAAGGGTTACCATCCGGCATACCAGGCTTATGTGCTGGGCGCAGTTAATTATACGATGTGTAGTGAGCATGCAGTAAGTATTTATTTGCCTACCTACCAGGCGCCTCCCGGTCCGTTTATCTGGTAAGGGTTATTAATCTTCTGGCTCATGCACTAAAATAAGAAAGACATCCTTTTTATTACATTTGTGATATAATGCATAATATGAACAACAGAATAACCGAACTAGAAATAAATAATTTCAAATCCATCAAACATATCAAGATGGATTGTAAGCGGATAAATGTGTTGATTGGTAAGCCTAATGTTGGTAAGTCGAATATTTTGGAGGCTCTATCATTATTTATTGCGCCGTATAGTAATCATAGTGAAAAATTTCTTCACAGTTATATCAGGTATGAAAAGCCAAGTAATTTATTTTATGATCTGGAAAGAAAAAATCAGATCAGCGTAATATCCAATTTAGGTTTTGCAGCAATGAGATTTCATATGAACGGGATAAATCTCTATGACATTATTATCGGTCCCGATATCGATATCTTAAATTCTATGAACCAATCAAATACTGGTAATTCAATAAATGAAAAAGGGAAATTTTTTGCTAACCTTTTTACTGCTGATAGAATTTTAGACTATGCTCCTCGATTTCCAATTGTGCCATTCTATGCATCAATAGATGATAATGCCCGTATGGACATTAGCTATGGGTTTGATGATGGGTATAATACACCTATAAAAAAATATCATTTCAAATCCCTATTGAGACACAAAAGCCATTTTTCACTTTTTTTGCGACCACCGCATGGCGACAATTTATTTACTATTATTGAAAGTAATCGTAAAATTTGGGGCGAGTTTGCTGGTTTTTTTAATCAATATGGCTTAGACCTATTAGTTGATAAAGAAGATGAAAAACTTGACATACAAAAAAGGATAGATAATTACGTGACAAAAATTCCATATTCCCTCGCAGCAGATACACTTCAAAGAATTATTTTTCATTTAGCTGCTATTGAAACTAACAAGGATTCAATATTATTATTGGAAGAACCGGAAAGTCATTCATATCCTCCATATATAAGTATGCTTGCAGAAAGAATAATTAAAAATGATAGTAATCAATTTTTTATTGCTACTCACAGTCCATATCTACTAACACCATTTTTGGAACAATGCCCTCCGGAAGATATTGCAATATTTATTGCTAGTTATGAAAATTATGAAACTAAAATAAAGGCGCTTAGCGAGGAAGAAATCAATAACATACTGGAAACAGGGATCGACCTATTTTTTAACATACGCGCTTTTCAGGAATGATAGAGTTGAAAAGAATTTTTCCGGAATGTTGCGCTGATACTATTCTTGTTGAAAAAATACTTCAAAGAGGTATGCCAGCCCATTACAAAGGGATAAACAAGGTCGGATCAGCGTTGGATAGCTATGAAGGAGGTGATTTTATTATTGGATTAGTGGATACGGACAAATTCAAAAGACCCGATCCTAAAATTGAACAGTTTACTGAACTAGTCGAAGATAAATTACATGACCAACAGCTTTTGATAAAAAGGCTTCCTGAAACCAATAAATATGTAATTAGGATACACCCTGAATTTGAGCCTTGGATATGGAATTTAGCTTTTCAATGCGATATTGATCCTAAAGATGAACAATACGGATTTGAAACAATTGAAAAGCTTAATGATGCTACAAAAACTGAAGAGGCATTTGAAAACATTAAATTAAAGAAATTCATTAATGCTATAGTCCAGAAAAACCCTCCGGCCATACAAACATTACGATTGTGGTTAAGTAAAGTCTTTTAAGTACATTTTCTCGCTCCAAAAACGATAAATAATCGTACTTTCGCAGCCTACCTGTATTTATTATTTATTTATTGAATGTTACGGCAAGAGCCAATTAAAGCAAAATGGCACCTGGAAGCGGTATCGCGGGCAAGGGACTATAACCAGTTATTGAAGCCCAATCTGAGCGGGATGGTTGTATTCAGCAGCGTTATAGGCTACCTGATGGCACCCAATATTCATTTTGTATGGAATAATATGGCTGTGTGGCGGCAAGTGATCACGCTCTTTATAGGCGGGATGCTCGTTACCGGCGGCGCAAATACCATTAACCAAATACTGGAACGCGATAGTGATGCACTGATGAAGCGCACACGCACACGCCCTATGCCCGATGGGCGTATGGGGCACAAAGAAGCGTGGGTATTTGCAACAATTACAGGGATAAGCGGGGCGCTGTTGCTGGGGTATTATTTTAATCCGCTGGCCGGGGCGCTCAGTTTCTTTTCTTTATTACTCTATGCGTTCGCTTATACTCCAATGAAAAAAGTACATCCGGTGGCAGTGCTGATCGGTGCAATACCGGGTGCATTACCACCGTTGATAGGTTGGGTGGCAGCTACAGGCGGTTTTGCAATTGGCGGATGGATATTATTTACGCTACAATTTTTTTGGCAGTTCCCGCATTTCTGGGCTATAGCCTGGGTGGCTTTTGACGATTATAACAATGCAGGCATACGAATGCTGCCTACACGAGAGAAAGAAACACGATTCACGGGGATACAATGCATGTTATACAGCCTGGTATTGATACCACTGGCTATGGTGCCGCATGCTATAGGGCTGATAGGCACTCCCGGTATGTGGGTATGTGTTTTGGCGGGTATGATGTATTTTGGGGCGTCGATACTATTTTATTTAAAGAACGATTATAAATCGGCACGCAGGGTAATGTTTGCGTCCTTTATATATTTACCAACGATATTGCTTGCGCTGGTAATAGATAAGATCTAATTAGTTTTATATGGATACGATAATGGAACAGCAGGGTAAGGAAAGGAAAAAAATACATCCTCAAAAATTCATGATGTGGCTTGCAATGGCAAGTATCAGCATGGCGTTTGCGGGGCTTACAAGTGGATACATGGTACGTGAGGCGCAGGGCAACTGGCGATATTACAATATGCCATCGGTGTTTACTTATTCAACCGGAGTAATTGTGCTGAGCAGTATTACGATGATATTGGGGGTAAGGGCGTTTAAGACAAGGCAAATACCCCGGTACAGGCTGCTGATAACGGCTACTTTGCTTTTAGGGATACTTTTTGGGGCATTACAGTTTATAGGTTTTTACCAATTATACCACCAGTTACAGCAAATAAGAATAAACGGGCAGGTGCTCAATGAAGCCACCACAGTGCGTTTGAACGGTAATCCGAGCGAATCTTTTCTATTTATTATTGCCGGGTTACATCTTGCCCATCTTTTGGGTGGGATAATTGCATTAATAATTGTATTTTTCCGCGCATTTAGAGTAAAAGTAAAGACCTATAACGCAACCGGATTGGAGATCGCAGCCACTTACTGGCACTTCATGGATGTATTGTGGATATATTTATTTGTATTCTTTCTGGTAAATCAGTAAAATTATTTAGAAATTCGCACGCGGATTACAATAACACTTAAAATAGTCTATGTCACAAACAACAGTAATAACAGCAGCAAAAGAACCAAGTGTATGGGCAGGCGGACGCTCACCCTATAATGTGAGCTACGGGAAAATGATGATGTGGTTTTTCTTATTATCGGATGCGCTTACTTTCGGGGCATTCCTGATCTCTTACGGGACTACCCGCTTCTTTAGTTCTGTATGGCCAGATGCCAACCAGGTGTTTAAGTCTTTCCCTTTTATGGGAGAGCACAACCTGCCGCTTTTGTTTGTGAGCTTAATGACGTTCATACTTATCATGAGTTCGGTAACGATGGTGCTTGCAGTACATGCGGGGCACTATGGTGATAAAAAGAACGTAGCTAAATGGATGCTATGGACCATTGTAGGTGGTATATGCTTTCTTAGCTGCCAGGCATGGGAGTGGACACACCTTCATAGCGAAGGCGGCTGGTGGGGTTCATTTACTGATGTTAATACCCCGGTGGCTCAATTCAAAGGATTTTTCGATGTGCATAAAGAGGCTGTGAGTAATATCATGACCAACCACCCTGCCGTTGCGATGCAGGCTACGCATGATTTCTTTAATTACTTCTTTACGATAACGGGCTTCCATGGCGGTCACGTAACTACCGGTGTGATATTCAATATCATGATACTGGTTAATACGGTTAATGGTGTTTATGAGCGCCGCGGCCATTATGAAATGGTTGAGAAGATAGGCCTTTACTGGCACTTCGTAGATCTTGTATGGGTATTCGTATTTACTTGTTTCTACCTTTTATAATGTTAAACCCACAAGGGCTAGTAGTCAATATTTAAACATTCTTTAAACTTAATAATATTCAAAAAATGTCAGGACATCATAATCACAATAGTATCCAGCACTTATACGAAGGAGACCAGTCGAAGCTTTATTCAGGTGTTATGCAGCACCACAGTGATGTGAACTCTGAAGAAAGTAGAACCCAGGTAAAAAGGATCTGGAAAATATTCTGGATATTACTTGTTATTACTGTAGTAGAGGTGATAATGGGTATGTTCTTCAGCCACTCCCTTCCTAAAGCAGTAGCTAATGGCGGCTTCCTGATATTAACTATTATTAAGGCCGGTTATATCGTAGCAGTGTTTATGCACCTTGGAGATGAGCTAAAGAATTTTATGGTTACCGTTTTGGTACCACTTGTATTATTCGTTTGGTTTATCATTGCATTCCTTGCCGATGGCGGTTTCTGGTTGAAAATGAATAATGAATCACCTGCAAGGCATACCACTGAACAGGTAGCAAAGTAATGACCGAAAAAAAATCAAATAAGAAAATATTTCTCGCACTAGTGGTAGCTGTATTGCTACCACTATTTTTTTATTTAGTGACCAACCAGTTATCTAAAGGGAAAGTGAAGATGCCACATTACTACCTGATAGACAAAATAGACAGCCAAGTAGTAAGTGGCCAAATGAAAAGGGATACTACCTTTCATAAGGTAGCAGATATAGTGCTCACAAATCAGCTTGGCGAAAAAATATCGTTGAATAAATCTCTTATCGGGAAATCAGTTGTGATTGATTTCTTTTTTACT
>CAIRZD010000328.1 GCA_903882965.1 uncultured Bacteroidota bacterium | reverse complement strand
CCTGCTCCTGAAGGTATTCAGCAATTAGCAGCGCAACCACCAACACAAGGTATTGATGCTGCCCCTAGCAATCTACCAGAACAGACGATGGCTCAAGGTGGGATTGCCACCTTTTCGAGCAGAGGATTAGTAGATGAGGATGAATATGAATCAGCAGAAGATAGAGAAGATGCGGAACTTAAACAACTTTTTGGTAGCGGATCTGATAATGACTTCGTTCAATCAATCATGCCTGCTGCTGGAGGATATGCTGCTCATCCCTCTGCTGCTATCTCGGTGCGACCTGAATCCGAATCGTCAGTTAAAGGCGCTAAAGGAACTCATAAATACGAACAAGATGTAATTAAAGAAGCTAAACGTATTGGCTTAGATCCATCTATTGCAGTTCATGCTTTATACAAAGAAACTGGCGGAATGAAGGATCCTGAGTCTGCCCGCTCTAAATCTGGTGCTATTGGTGTTATGCAACTAATGCCTAAAACAGCTAAAGAAATTGGTGTAGACCCATATAATCCACAAGAGAATATTTCTGGTGGTGTTGGTTATCTTAAGAAAATGTATGATAAGTATCAGGATCCACAGCTTGCATTGATGGCTTATAACGCTGGCCCCGGTCGTGTAGATCGTGCACTTAAGTCTCCTAAAGGTATTGAATCATTACCCCATGAAACATTAGCATACCGTATGGCTGCTGGTGGAAGCATTAAAAGCTATGCTGGTGATACAGATGGTAGCTTAGTAAGTGCTGACGAGGGTAGCACATTATTGCGTGACTATTTATTGGCAGATGCAGAAAAAACAGCATCTTATAAAGAAGATATTGCAAAAGAAAATAAACGTTTACTTGAAAAAGCTCCAGCACCAACTGACGCTGAAATTGCTAGACGTGAATTAGGTATTGAAAGAACTGGTATTCCAAGTGCATTACGTGGTGGTAATAAGTCTTTAAATGAGTCATTATCTCAATATCAACCAAGCATTAATACACCTGCTGTTCCAGTTGCAAACAAAGGAATAGAGCAAGTAGCTCATCCGGCAATGTCTAAAGGTGATGTAGCTAATCGTGACCCGTATAGAGCTGTTCTTGCTTCTGATGTTAGACCAACCCCTGTACCAGATACTAATCCAAATTTTGGTGTTATAGATCCAAGTACTTGGGAAGATCATCCTGTTAAAAAGCAAATTCTGGAAACTAAAAAAGAGTTTACAGATAAACAAGCTGTTAATCCAAGCGCTACAACCGTAACTCCTACCGAAAACTCTGGAGCCCCTCTTTCTGCTGCTTCATCCTCTGATAGATTAAATGATTACATCATGCAAGATATCATTAGTCGTAAGGAAGAATCTAAGAAACAGCGTGAAGCTAATAATCTTATGGCTATTATGCAAGCTGGATTTGGTGTTGCTGCTTCTAAAAATATTCATCCTTTGGGTGCTATTGGAGAGGGCGGAGCGCAAGGAATTGGAACTCTTGCTGCATTGCGTAAACAAGAAGCAGAAGAGAACAAAGATATTAGTGCTCAACAACTTGGTCTTTACAAGTACAAAGCTGCTCAAGAAGCTGCAAATGCTACTCGTGAAGATACTAAGGCTTATCGTGAGGCTACCCTTGGACACCGTTTAACGCCTGAAGAAATTAAACTTCAAAAAGTTCAAATGGCAGTTAATAATGATGACCAAATAGCAGCATATACAAAAGAACGTGCTGCAAATGGTTATCAACCCGGAACTCCAGAATATGAATGGTATGATCAACAAATTCAAAATATCCGTGATCGTTACTATAGGGATGCTGGATTGAAGCCATCTGTTTATAAACCAACAACGCCATTCCCTGTTAAGCCAAAAGAAAAGCATTGGTGGGAAAGTAGTCCTTCTACACCAGAAAAACCTAAAGGACCGCCCCCGCTTCCGCCGGGATATGAACCTATCACACAACCATAAAGATTTATTATGCCAATAGCATTTAATCCTGAAACTGGTGATGCCTTAGTTTTATTTGATAATGAGTGGATAAAGCCAGAAAAAATCGCTCAAAATGATAAAGGTGAAATAGCTTATTTGTTGAATAACGAATGGGTTATGCCGGGCCAAGAGCCTAAACCTAAAGAAATAGAGCCTGAGACAAGTACTATGGGTGCTATTGGTCGTGGCGTTATGCGGGGAGCGTTACCTTCTGCTGCCGGTATTGTCGCTGGTGGTGCTGGTGCTGTACTGGGTACCGGAGCCGGTCCTGTTGGCACTGTTGTTGGCGGTCTTGGTGCTGGTTTTGCTGGCTCTGCTGCAATGTCTGCTGCTCAAGAAAAGTTTTTAGAAGATAATCCAGACATTGCTAAGACTCTTGGCTTAGATAAAGAAACTTTAGCTAAAGACGAAAAATCTCATCCTTATGCATCATTTGCTGGTGAGTTATTGCCTAATATGTTGGCATTGCGTCCAAGCGGAGCATTGTTGCGTAGTGGTAAAGGTCTAACGGAAGAAGCCGCTAAACGCTTAACTGCCGAAAAAGTAGCTGCCGGAGTCAATGCAACCATTGGCTCTTCAGTAGGCGCCGGTATGCAAGTTGGTCAAGAAGCTATGGGTGATGATCCCATTGACTGTACTAAAGTAGGAAGTGCTGGTTTAGCCGGTGCTTTAGGACACAAAGAAACAGCTTTAGGACGTAGCTTATCCCGTGTTGG
>CAIRZD010000327.1 GCA_903882965.1 uncultured Bacteroidota bacterium | reverse complement strand
TTTCTGCGGATGTCCTTGATGAAGTTTTCTGTGGACTGCTTTTTGTTTGATTCCATGTTTACATTTTTTGTTGGTTAACAATGGAAACACTATCTAAAGTTATGCTGTTTTTAGTCCACTTTATGCTGACGATTTACAGTACCATCTTTTTTTACAAAGTGATTTTTGTTCAAATTCCAAAGACTGACTTTGCCGAAACTGATTAGCTCATTTAAAAGTTTATTTTCTCCTAGTGTGCCACCATAATAAATGTCGAAGATATGGGGAGATACATTGGCTAGTTTTCCCCAACATTCTTTATAGCCGTCAGGTTCACCGGGCGTATTTGTTTTATATTCACAGCCTTTACATGCCTTACTTATTTTGTAATCACTATCTGAATATTGGAATTCATTGTTCAGTAATTCTAACATCCTTTTTGTTAAATCCTGGATATTGCTTATGTTTTCTTTAGTTAGTTCTGTTAGGTCGTATAAACTAAGCAAACCATCTTTTATTAGTGATTGTCTTTTTTCTTCAAAGTCAGGATCATTTTCATTGATGCAGGTTACATTTACATTTCTGAAGTTTCCATTACCTTCCTGAACTTCTGTTTTAAACCATCCCGCAAGACCGTCTATTTCTGTTCGTTTGGTTTTATCAGGTAAAAGAAGCCAAGCCTTTACATTACTTTCTGGATAGGCTTCTTCTAAAACCATTTTTTGAAAAATCGCATCTCTTGCATATTCCAGTAGGTTCATTTTTTCTTTATTTTCTTCTTCCCCGCTAAATGATTTAGCCTTTACTTCAATAATGTCAAACCGACTGCCATCTTTTTTCAAAATATCAATTCGTATAATCTTTTGACCTGATTGAATTGCTGCTTCATGTAGAACAACCTTTTCCTGTTTTAATAATTCAGTTGTCTTCTGTAATGCCTCGGATGTAATACCTGTAACCAATATTCCGGGATGTACTAACTGCGCTAATTTCCCAACAACATACCCGCCTTCTGCTAACATCTTCATGAAATCGTTTTCTTCCATGCTTGATGGGTAGTGAAGTTTTTTATACTTCAACTTTTTCATACAATTGTCGGCTACTTTAAAGTCTGACTTAGAAAGTGTAAATGGCATATTGCTTATTTATAGTGATGAGTTAATATTTTATCGTAATAGAGTTCTATTAATCATAAGGGAATTGTTATTTACATTTTTGATGGTAATTAATACTCCTATTAAACTACAACTATATTCGCTGATAGGATTCAACAAATAATTCATGTGCAATTTAATGTCAATTCGCTGTTTTAATTTTAACTCACCCATCATGCTAATATCATCATATGATATGAAACATTCCCCAATAATATTATCATTGGTTTCTAAGAATACAGGTACGGATTCTTTAATTTCTAGATGAGTAAATTCGTGAGTGGGGTTCAATCCTAACAATAGTTCCATAGAGGCTTTATCAAATGTACATAATTAATAAAATACAAAATACTTACACGCTTGTATTTTTCTACCATGCACTGGTTCTCTTTTAGTTTAACGATAATAGTATTATTGCAAACATCCAGGATGCTCATTTAAGCGATTTTGGAGTGTCAAATTTCAATGATCCTTACTTTTGTGATGAAGTTGTTTATTGCCGAGCATATTTTGTCGAAATAAGCGAAAAGAATTGTCTATTGAAATTGTAAGAACAGAAAGCAACTAATAACCATCATTGTTCATTATGTAGACAGATTATCTTTTGATTACTCGGAGAAACAAAATAAATAGGGAAGTAGTTTTGATACCTATTTTGGTTTTAATATGGGGAAGTGAAATGCGGGATATTTAAGGCTGGCTAATACATAGTTTTACAAGTGTTAGTTGACCAAACAAAACTGAACTTTAGAAAACTGCCTGCAAAACTGCCTGATTTTTATTCTGTAAAAAATGAAACCCTTGCTGGGCAAGGGTTTCAAGGTATTTCTGGTGGTGTGGGCCGGGATCGAACCGGCGACACAAGGATTTTCAGTCCTTTGCTCTACCGACTGAGCTACCGCACCTTAGCTGTTTTGGGAGTGCAAAAATAGGATTAATAACCAATTATCCAAAAAGCCTTTGTATATTTCTGATTATTGTGGGTATATCTCCACTTTATTTATGATGCATTGTTTATATATTATCGCTGGCCAACCATGAAATCAAAAAGTTTTTACCTCTGGTTCTCCTTTATTTCTATTCATGTATTCATTGCGTTTGTTGCTTTTCTCCATTTTCGTTTAGATCCGTTCCATCAGGCATTCTGTAATGTCGGCGATGGGTTGAAAAATAATTTCACCCTCATCAGTTATGTAAAAGAACCAATTACTACCGATGGTATTTTCAAGTTTAATTCTTTCAGTTATCCATTTGGCGATTATGTTTATTACACAGATAATACCCCGCTTTTTTCTATACCATTCCGTTGGGTTTGCCTCCATATACATGATTTCTCACCTTACACATTGATCGCTTTCTACATTTTTGTTATTTCAAATATTTTAGTCAGTGGTTTTTTACTCTATAAGATTTTCAACCAATTGTTGGAGGGGCATTTCCTTGCCTATATAATGGCCATCATACTGCCTTGGGCCAATGTTCAGGTATTGCGTGTCTGGCATGGCCATTATAGTTTGTCTTTTTCATCCCTGTCATTATTGGCAATATGGTTAGTAATGCTCTGGCACAAATACAGGTATCAGCTCAGCAGGCAGGTCGTTGTTGCTATTGCCATGATCTTATTGGCTATTGCATCTTTCCTTGCTCATGGCTATTATTTAGCCATTATCACGCTATTTATCGCTGCGATGCTCTTCTTTTACGGCATCTTTAATCGTAGGGAGAAATTCGGGAAGTTCACACTATGGGTGTCATTTATTTACCCTGTATTGGCTTTTGGGCTTACGATGTTGTTGTTATTTGTTACCGATAAATATCTTGCGCTCAGAAAAGATACTGCAAATGGCTATGATAGCTTGTATCAGAAGACCCGCTTGTACGCGCTTTTTAATCATTACAATTTTCAAAAAATATTCTTCCCTTTCTATTATGATTTAGATACCACCGACCCCGATCAGGCGGCATATCTGGGCAATGTCGGCTTGTATGCTGTATTCATTATACTGATTATAGTTGTCCTCAATAAGCGCTTTCGAAGTATTATGATGGGCATCCAGAAAGATTTCTTTAAAGACCCACTCAAAGCAGCTATTTTACTGGGGTCATTGATTATGTTGTCTGTTTCACTCGGTGAGGTATACAGAACTGCTGTTTCTCAAAATGAATACGGGTATCGCATATTAAATATATTCAACCCGCTCCTGTATGTGCATTTTTTTACAAATAGGGTAGAGCAGTTCCGCTGCCTCGAGCGGTTTATGTGGCCCTTTTTTTTCGCATTCTATATTTGGATCATGTACACCATCGTTGCCGTCTACAGGCAATCAGGTAATAAAATAAAAATATGGATTGTTATAAGTGTACTTTTTCTGGGCGGCACTGAAATTGATGATTTTGTAGATGCCATGCAGCACAGAACTGACCATGAAAATTATCTCAGTGCAGATAATGTGGCAAAGACCACTCCGGGTCATTTAGATCCTCGCAATTACCAGGCCATCCTCCCCATACCATACTACTTTGTCGGCTCAGAAAATTATGATATTACCCTTGATGACGATAATGAATGGTGCACTTATACCTACAGGTTACATCTTAATACAGGTTTACCATTGATGTCTTGTAAAATGAGCCGGACTCCATTGTCTGTCAACACCATGCTCATTGAGTTCGTTGCATATGATAGCTTGAGCAAAGAATTAAAAGCCAAACTTAACCGCAAACCAATTCTTGTAGCGGTCAAAAAGAACTTGCTCACAGATATGAGCGGTAATAATGTCCCGCATAGCGAAAATCAGCTGAAACTTTATACTCATGCTTTGCAGTTTGTAGATCGGCACCATTTACAACCTGTCGACAGTGCAGGCGGGGTCTTTTTTTATAATTACTATCCTCAATAAATACAATTGTATCTTTATAATGCCAAATGCATAAGTATACTTTGGGGTTTTGACTTTTAACTTAAAATACTACTTAGCATTCATCCGGATAAACCGCAAATTATCAGGATACTTTTTTGGTTTTAACTTTTAACTTTTTTGACTTAAAATGCTGCTAAGCATCCATCCCGATAATCCGCAGCCACGCCACATACAACAGGTGGTCGATTGCTTGCGTAAGGGTGGGGTAATTATCTACCCCACAGACACTATCTATGGAATAGGATGTAACATTTTTGATGCCGATGCAATTGCTCGTATTGCACGTATAAAAAAAATAGATGCCAAAAAAGCTCAGTTCTCATTTATTTGCAGCGATCTTAGCCACCTCAGCGACTATGCCAAGAGTGTTAGCACCCCCATTTTTCGTTTATTAAAGGCGGCCTTACCAGGTCCGTATACATTTATTTTAGAAGCAAGCAGGCAAGTACCCAAACAACTCAAAACAAAAAAAGACACAGTTGGTATCCGCATCCCCAACAATAAGATTTGTGCAGATATCGTACGCTCCCTTGGTCACCCGCTCATGAGTGCATCGCTACCCATGGATGGTGATGTAGAATACTTTACCGACCCCGAACTCATGTATGAGCAGTTTGGCAACTTGGTTGATATAGTTATTGATGGCGGCCCCGGCCACATCATTTCCTCCACAGTAATTGATTGCACCGGCGACAAAGCTGAGCTGATAAGAGAAGGCGCCGGAGAATGGGAATCCTTGGTTAGCTAACTCAGAAACATTTGCCAATTACTCCCAATTGATTATTTTGCACGCAAATACACAAATCTCTTCAATGACACACGCATATATTTTCCCTGGCCAGGGCGCTCAGTTCCCCGGTATGGGTAAAGCCCTTTACGAGCAAAACACAACCGCCAAAGAATACTTCGAAAAAGCTAATGAGATTCTCGGTTTCCGCATCACAGATGTAATGTTCAATGGCACTGATGCCGAGCTCAAACAGACTAATGTTACTCAGCCGGCCATCTTTCTGCATTCTGTAATATTATTTCTTACTACACCCGATCTATTGCCCGGTCTTGTTGCCGGTCATTCCCTCGGTGAGTTTTCAGCTCTTGTTGCCAATAAAGTATTGACTTTCGATGATGGCCTGCGCCTTGTTGCCCGCCGTGCTGCGGCTATGCAGCGTGCCTGCGAGATCAATCCCTCTACGATGGCCGCAGTCCTTGGTCTTGATGATGCCAGGGTAGAAGAAATATGCAACGAGGTAACTGGTGAGGTTGTTGTCGCAGCCAATTATAACTGCCCCGGCCAGTTAGTAATAAGTGGCAGCATAGAAGGCGTAAAGATCGCCTGCGAGCGCCTCAAAGCTGCCGGTGCCAAACGGGCCCTTATACTCCCTGTTGGCGGTGCTTTCCATTCACCGCTCATGGAGCCTGCCCGTGCCGAGCTGCAGGAAGCCATAGATAAAACACACTTCAGTAACCCCACCTGCCCCATATTCCAGAATGTTGATGCCAGTCCTTACATAGACCCATCCATGATCAAAGAGAACCTTATCAACCAGCTCACATCACCCGTCCGCTGGACGCAGACCGTCCAAAAAATGGTAGAGCATGGCTGCACACATTTCACTGAGGTTGGCCCCGGCAATGTATTACAAGGCCTCGTAAAAAAAATAGCCAAAGACGTAATCACTGATGGTATAAGTTAACCCCCTTATTTATTTTTTGTTTCACCCGCCATAGCTTCAGCGAAGGAGGGTCCATGCACCATCGCTACTATCACCTTCTGTGGCGATGGCACCCTTGTGCTTTTTATTCTCTACTGTTCAGATTTGTTCGATTTAACTATTTTTAAAAATAAATTTGGTTTTTCAGTTTTGTAACGTAATTTTACGTTATGAAACTGAAAAGCACATTACCCACACTTACCAAAGCTGAAGAAGAAGTAATGCATATTATCTGGCAACTCGATCGTTGCCTGGTAAAGGATATCATAGATGCACTCGGAGACCCCGATATGCCACACAGCACCATCTCATCCGTTGTTCGCATACTCGAGAAGAAAGGCTTTGTCGGCCACAAAGCATATGGCAAAACACATGAATACTTCCCCGTTATTACTAAAGAAGATTACGCACAGCATGGCGTAAAAAGCCTTGTAGAAAAATACTTTGGTGGCTCACCCAAAATGTTAGTGAGTTTTTTGGTACAGAATGACAACATGGATTTAAAGGAACTAAATGACCTCATGAAAACATTAGATAATCCTAAAAAGAAATGATATGCTCCAATATCTTTTAAATACCACCGCTATATGGCTGCTCAGCCTCGTGCTATTTGATTTATTCCTCAGGAAGGAAAGCTATCACAATTATAACCGCTTTTACTTGCTGTTCACTTTCTTATTGGGTGCGCTGCTGCCACTATTCCACTGGCAATATCAATATGTAACCACAATAACACAATCCGCATTGCAGCACCCGGTACAACAGGTCATTACAGCAAAAGAAAATATCATTACTGCCACTATCCCTCTTTCTCCGGCTTTCAATTGGGCGCAATTATTTATGGTTGTCTATGTCACAGGTTTTATTGTCACATTATGCATCCTGTTACTTGATCTGGTAAAGCTGGTAAAGTATTATCATGGCCATAAATCAAAAGAAGATAACTGGCTGGTTATAGAAACCGGGCGGGAGCATGCGCCATTTTCATTTTTAAACGCACTGTTTGTACACAGCAAGCTGCAATATGATACTAATGAATGGAACATGATAATCATTCATGAAAAACGCCACTACAAACTCTTACATGCTGCCGACCTTTTACTCATGCAGCTTTCAAGGATCATATTCTGGTTTCATCCCTTGGTATATGTATATAATGCCCGCCTGCTTTTAGTGCATGAGTACCAGGCAGATAAAACAACAGCACAGCCACAGGTGTATGGAAAATTTCTTGTCGAGCAGGCCATACTACAGTCAGCCCCTGCGCTGTCTCATTCATTTAACCGTGCTCCCATAAAAAACAGGATTGTCATGCTCACACACAGGTCATCTGAAATTGCAAAAAGCAAATTGTTGGTATTTATTCCATTGGTAGTAGTATGCATTTTATGTTTTTCGCAAAACAGCTTTTCAAATAAACCCAAAAAAGAAGGTAATAAATGTACATACAGGGGAAACACTATAGAATTTCTCGCACCCCAAAAACCGGATAGTTATTTGTATACTGATGAAAAAACCGGCGAAACATCAAGAAAGCCAATATCCTGGCCTACACCCCCGATAAAGGTCAACGGAGATAAAATTTACGATCCTTACAATGATAAAAATATTCAGCCGCCGGTATTAAGATCAAGCTGCAAAAACCTCGCAGTTTATATTATGCAAAATGCCAAAAAAGAAATGGAGACGCTCAATGATGGGAAATACTTCTTCATTATCAGTGATGTAGTTATTAACGCTAAGGGGATGGTCGTATATTTTGATGATCAGGGCATATTTCAGGTGGGAGTGGAAATAGACAAACAACCAAAGTCAAAACAGATCATTGATAACAAGATCAATGATCTTATGAATGATGCACCCCTTTTTGAGCCTGCAAAAGTAAATAACGCCCCGGCGTCATTCTTGATCAATAGTGTCACATGCTTTAGTTATGGCTATGATAACGGATGGGATTTCACTGTAAAAGATCATAAAATAATATGGGATGTTACAAGTGGTACAATACATCCAAAAGATTAGTATAGCGATAAATTATTTTCATAATCATAAAATCAAAAAATCATGCATAATTTCCGGAATTTAGCAATGTCAAAAGTGAAGACTCTTGTATGCGCATCATTGGGTGTGGCATGCGTTATTTGTTTTTCAAATATTGCTTTTGCACAAACACAGGCCACAAATAATCACCTGAAAGTACGGTTAGGAGATATTGATTCATCTGCTGCCCCACTCCAAAAAATACTTGCCAACCCTGTGCTAACCACAAATCAACCCGGTTGTGAAGTAACGAAGTTTAGCATTATGATTCTTCCCGCTGGTGGCGAGATACAAGGGCCTTATACTAAAACAGGATCGCGGATCGGGCAAAACCAATTAAGCATGCTCAGCGAATTCAAGAACATGAAAGTGCGTATATTTATTGATGATGTTTATGTAAAATGTACTGGCCAGGATACAACTAAAGTGCCGGGCATCAATTTGATATCACATCCTTAAAACTTCCCTTTATGCGCCAATATCTTTTAAATACCACAGCTATATGGCTGCTAAGTCTCGTGCTGTTTCCCTCAGGCAGGGCACATAACACCTGAATTTCTATCCTGCATACTTCCCGCTTTTATTTACTCGTACTTGTCACGCTGAGGAACCGAAGCATCTTCACTCGCGCATCACTCCTTCACAACCCGGGTTGTTCCATATGTTAGCGAAGCGCATCTGGAACTTGCGAATAAAACTCCGTCTTTGACGGCATTCACTATACCTCAGTTTAATTAGTATTGTTCCCGCTGTATTTTCTCCCCGCCTATTCTCCGCCCTTCGCGAGACGAGGCGGGCAGTCAAGTACCCGCAATTGACGTTTGCCATTTCTTTTCATGCAACTATCTCCAATTTGCGAAAAGCCCGCATCGCTGCATTATTCTACTTCTTACCAAATACTGCCCTTGGGTATTCAGCAACTTTTGTAACCTTTCCTGTAAAGATGCAGTGCTCAAAAATATCATCCCACGAATAAGATCCTGATGCAACGTATTGAGAAAGATACTGCCGGCAGTCAGGATAGTATATCCAGAATAAAGGCTGTTCTTTTACGGCGCCATCAGGCCCTATAGTATAGCCTACAGGCGCTATCCCCAATATTCGCACAGTCACCTCGCCCGTGTTCAGGTACAAGCTATCTTCTTTTATGACAAACTTAGTAATGTGCGTATGCTTATTGATTATGTCTTCAGAGATAGCCGAAAACTCTTCAGTTGTTAGCGGCGTAGTAAAACGACCATTTACATTGGAATAGGTAATTATTTTGGCATCCATCACGCCATTTATCATTGCATCCACAAGTGCTATGCCGGTATTATGTATACCGAATTTCCTGTTGTTCTTTTCAGTAAGATCTATGTCTTACCATACACGCCTCTGTTTCACAATGTCCTTATCAGCTATCCGTGCCCATGGCTTATAGCTGCTATGAAGAATGGTCATGTTATTATTCCCTGCTGGCAAATTATCCGCAGTTTGTGCCGAAGCAGCCCGGCTCATCATAAAAGACAACCCTACAATAAATACCGCACAAATATTTAAGCACTTCATACGCTTTAGTTTATATTTAAAGATAATGAATTCAGATAATATGCGATCTCGCTTTTTTGATGCACCCCAAATGTGCATGCATCATGTTGTTGCAAATGTTAGCATAGCGCATCACGAACGCAAAATATAACTCCCTGCCACGGCATTCACAGCAATGCATCACATCCTAAAATAGATTGGCTCCTCCCTCACAATAATAAGTGTATACACTTTCCCCTCACATCCATTCCCATCATCTAAATTTGTTTCCGTATTGATATACCTCGCAAAAAAATGAAACTCAAATAATATCAACCTATGCGTACTTTATATAAATATGAACCCAACGATTTTTTGCATCCTTTATGTGAAATTTTTTACCACTCTTTTTACTTTTCACCTGCTTTCTACTTTCTACTTTCTACTTTATACTTTAGACTATATTTGAAATTATTAAATAAACATTTTAATATCCAGAATAAATCGACACCAGATTTTTAAAAAAACAACACATGAAAAATTATGCATGCTATAATAGCGCTTACTCCACCTCACCTCTTCAAACTTGCCCTGAGTGTAGCCAAAGGGGAGAGGCCCGGAGATGTCCATTACCATGAATTTTTCCACTGTGACAAACACTAGGATAAATTGTGGCGTTTTGCGACATTCTGCGACATTCTTTGTCCCAATATGTTGGTGTTATTTAAAAAAAAATTAAATTTAATCTCTAAAACTAAAAACCTATGAGATTCCCCCCCAAAACAGTAACACTACTAGCACTTATTTTAGTCATTTCCGCTATCAGCTATATTTCCTGCAACAAGGATCGCAACGTCACATCCACCACCATTATCAAGTGCGTTACATGTGCCAATGGCGGCCAATGTATCAATGATACCTGCCGCTGCCCTGCAGCCTTTGAAGGCACCTCCTGCCAAACGGAGGCCCTTCAAAAATTCCTTGGAAACTGGATAGTAAATGAAAAAGGGAGCAATACAGGCATCCAGGATTACAGTATTTATATAGATAACTTTTCTTCACTCACAAGCATCACTATTAATCAACTATACTACCCATACATCAGTAACTTTGTCTCTCAAACCCAATTGTCCGGCAGCATTGCTGGCGATAGTATTTTCATACCCACCCAGCCACTATATGATAGTGCCACCATCGTCGGGAAAGGTTATTTCACCCCCGGCACAGACGGTGCCTTTAGCACAATTACTTTCAGATACCAGGTAACGAACACTTATACTGGAGTTGTAAATGATTTTGGCTACAACAATCCCGCCAATAACCCATCAGTCTGGACCTTTAATTAACATTCAAAATGGCATATCCACGTATACCACAGGCAGCAAACTTATTACTAACTTTGCTTTATGTCTGCGCATAAAATCATAATCGCTATCGACGGGTTTTCTTCTTGCGGCAAAAGCACGCTGGCAAAAGAACTGGCCGCAAAATTGGGCTACAACTATATAGACAGTGGCGCCATGTACCGTGCAATAACCTTATATTTTTTACGCAATCAGGTCGATTTTAACGATCACTCCGCCATACTCAATGCAATAGCCTGTATAAATCTTTCTTTTATATTTAATGAACAAACCCAAAAATCTGATATATACCTGAATGAAGAAGATGTAGAACCATATATCAGGGACATGATTATTTCTGAACAGGTAAGTACAGTAGCCGCTATCAGGGAAGTGCGCTCATTCGCCGTTGCCCAGCAAAAAAGAATGGGTAGAAAAAAAGCTATAGTAATGGATGGCCGGGATATAGGCACAACGGTATTTCCTGACGCCGAACTGAAAATATTCATGACGGCAGATCCTGAAGTCCGCGTTATGCGCCGGTTTAAAGAAATGTATGCCACAAACCCACAAACCACGATTGAGGAAGTGAGGCACAACTTAGAACTGCGCGATTATATAGATAGCACCCGTGAAGAAAGCCCCTTACATCAAGCCGATGATGCCATTCTCCTGAATAATAGCAACCTAACCAAAGAAGAACAACTGGAAATAGTACTTGAATGGGTAAAAGACAGAGCCACAAACGTAACAATCCTAAACCCATAAACCATTAAGGTCAGGTTATCACAATGACTTCAACCACCGAATCACCTCATCCCGCGATTTACCTAATTTCTTTTGAATCCGTCCTAACAATTCGTCATCTTTGCCATCTTCATACTCTAGGTCATCATCTGTAAGATTGGCATGTGCCTGTTTTACCTTGCCTTTCATTTCGTTCCATTTGCCTTTTAATTCTAACGTATCCATAATGCCATTTTTGAAAACATCCTAAAAATTTTGTGCCAACAAGGCTTGACGAATGAACATTTCTCAATCCCCGCATTAAACTTACCTTTGTGCCATCAACAAAAATTTTCCATGCACACCCGCGTTTTACTCATTTGTCTATTTGTAATATCATTATCATCCTGCACACGCACACGGATGACCGACCATACTGAGTGGGCTAAATATTACAAACAATATGGCATAAAGAATGCGTGCTTTATGCTTCGTGATAATAATCATGAATCTATACATTATTACAATAAAGAACGTTGTATACAACGTTTTGAGCCGGCATCTACATTCAAAATATTCAATTCATTGGTTGCCCTGGAAACTGCTGTTGCCCCCGACGACCAATTAGTTATAAAATGGGATGGCATTACTCGCTGGAGGCCGGAATGGAACAAGGACATGAATATGCGCGAAGCTTTTAAAGTTAGTTGTGTCCCTTATTATCAAGAGATCGCTCGTCGCATCGGCCCGGGCAGGATGCAACACTATCTTGACACCGTAAAATATGGCAATATGAAAATGGAAGGCAGTATTGATACCTTTTGGCTCAATAACTCCCTGCAGATATCAGCAGACGAGCAAACCGGCTTCGTAAAAAAACTCTATTTCGCTGAATTACCTTTTGCTGAGAGAACTCAGCGTATTGTCAAAACTTTGATGCTACAAGAGCAAACTCCCGCTTATAATCTTTATTATAAAACCGGCACAGGCCGTGTTGGTGATAAATATATATATTGGGTTGTAGGCTTTGTAGAAAGAATAGAACACGTCAAAGAACCTGAAGGATCAATGAACAAAAGCGATGTAAGGGAATACCCCTACTTCTTTGCTCAGAATTTCGAAATGCCGGTGACAGATACTTCTAAAGACTGGCTAAAGGTAAGAATAGAACTGGTGCATGATATACTGAAGAGCTATGGGGCAATACCGGCGCAATAAGTAACGGCTCGGTCCATTTCCTATTACCGGTTATCTGTTTTCAACTTATTTTCCTATATTGACAACGCTTTTTATTTCATAATCACTTTCAAACATTAAAAATGGAATTTACTGCAAAGCAGATAGCGGGTATTTTGAATGGGCAGATAGAGGGTGAAGCTGATGTGAAAATCACTAAATTATCTAAAATAGAAGAAGGGGAGCCCGGGTCTATCTCTTTTCTTGCAAACCCTGCTTATACCCATTATATTTACAATACTAAAGCTTCGCTGGTGATTGTAAACAAAGATTTTGCACCTACCAGCCCTGTTGCGGCTACACTCATAAGAGTGGAAAGTGCTGCTGCTGCTTTTGCAAAGCTGCTGGAAATGTATAACCAGGTGAAACTTAATAAAACCGGCATTTCAAAGCATGCATATATATCTGAAAGCGCAAAGGTGGGTGATAATATATATGCCGGTGAATTTGCCGTGATCAGTGATAATACACGGATAGGAAATAATGTAAAAATATATCCGCAGGTTTTTATCGGCGACAATGTTGTTGTCGGCGACAATACTACTTTGTTTGCAGGGGTAAAGGTGTATTCAGACACACAGATAGGTAAAGACTGCATTATTCATTCAGGCACTGTAATTGGGAGTGATGGCTTTCGTTTTGAACCGCAGAATGAAGGCAATAAAAAAGTGCCGCAAATAGGTAATGTGATCATAGAAGATGATGTAGAAATAGGAGCTAATTGCGCTATAGACCGTGCCACGCTGGGTTCTACTATCCTGCGCAAAGGTGTTAAGTTCGACAATCTGGTGCATATAGCACACAATGTAGAAATAGGCGAGAACAGTTACCTCGCTGCTTGTAATGTAGTGGCAGGCTCTACAAAGATCGGCAAGAACTGCATGTTCAGCGGGCAGGTTGGCATAGTAGGGCATCTGAATATTGCAGACAACACCATCATTACTGCGCAATCAGGAATTTCAAAAAGCATCACAAAAACCGGGGAGGTATACATGGGCTCACCCGCATTTGATGCAAATAAGTATCGTAAAGCTTACATCCATTTCCGCAACCTTGATTCCATTGTACAACGTGTTGACAAGCTTGAAAAGCAGAATAAAACAACATAATGATGCGCGCAAACACTAAAAATATTACCGGTCAGTTACGGCTTGTATTTATCTTTAGTGTGTCCTTTATGCTGTTCGCTACGCAGTCATTTTCCCAATTGCAAGGGCAGCTAAAAATAGATTCTCTAATACACGGATTGCCCGGCTCAAAAGAAGATACATCTAAGGTTAAAACCCTGAATGAAATAGCTTATGAATATCCTTACATCAACCCTGATGAAGGTATAAAGTATGGCCGCCAAAGCCTTGCACTTGCTGAAAAACTGAAATGGCAACTTGGTATTGCAAGAGCAAACTTTGCTATTGGTGGTAACTATGAAACTAAATCCGATCATCCAAATGCGCTGTTATATGAATACAAAGCGTTAAAGCTTTATGAGGCTTGCGGAGATAAACAAAATTATGCATCAATGTTAGGCAACATTGGCATTATATACCACACCCAAGGTGACCAAGGCAAAGCAATGGAATACGACTCATTATCACTTAAGATGTATAATGAGCTAAATGACAAACAAGGCATAGCAAGGATTCTGGGCAATATCGCTAATATCTATTCAACACAGCATAATTACATTAAAACGCTGGAATATGACCTTAAGGCATTAAATCTTATTGAGCAAATTGATGATAAAAGATTATTAGCAACCAATCTCGGAAATATAGGGAATGTCTACGCAGATCAGGGCAACTCTTCAAAAGCAATGGAATATTATTTTAAGGCTTTAACACTTGAAAACAAGCTTGGCAATAAAAGCGGTATAGCCCGAAATATGGGCAATATCGGGGAAACTTATCTGGATATTTCAAAAGACACATCCGGAGATATTAAATCGGATAGTCTCATCCCTGCCGGCAAAGAAGCTAATCTTCATAAAGCAATTGAATATTTAAGCAACACAATTAAAAGTAGTAGGGAAATAAACCATCCTGAATATATTATTGCATTCAGTGAATCACTTACAGAAGCATATATGCTGTCTGGTAATTTCAAAGATGCGCTTCAATCATACAGAGATTATATTTCCGTACGCGACAGTGTGTACAACCTTAAAAAGAATAGCGACTTTGCTAGATTACAGCTGAATTATGAATATGGCAAGCGCGAAGAAGCGCTGAAATATCAGAAAATGCGTGCACAATTTTTTTACATTGGAGGCATTGTAGTATTACTGCTGATCTCTGTTTCTATCTACCGCAACTATAGGATTCAGAAAAAATCAAATGCGGTAGTAACGCTTGAGAAAATACGAAGCGAGAACCTGCTACTGAATATATTGCCATCTGAGGTAGCTGAAGAGTTGAAAGACAAAGGAACTGCTGCCGCAAAACACTATAATAATGTTACAGTGCTATTTACCGATTTTGTAAGTTTTACAAAAGTAGCTGAAACATTAAGCCCCCAGGAATTGATAGATGAGTTGCATACCTGCTTTAAGGAATTTGACGAAATAGTAGGCAGGCATAATATAGAGAAAATAAAAACCATTGGTGATGCTTACCTTGCCGTGGGTGGATTGCCAATAGAAACTTCTGATCATGCGGAAAAAGCAGTTAGGGCGGCCATGGAAATCATTCGGTTCATGCAAAGGAGAAAGGCGCAGTATGGTAACAAAACTTTCGAAGTACGCATAGGCATACATACCGGCAGCGTAGTAGCGGGCATAGTAGGCGTGAAGAAATTCGCTTATGATATATGGGGAGATACCGTGAACGTTGCAGCGCGCATGGAACAAAGCAGCGAACCAAATCATATCAACATTTCACAAACCACTTATGAGATAGTGAAGGATAAATTTAACTGTACTTATCGCGGAGAGATAGAAGCTAAGAATAAAGGAAAACTAAGTATGTACTTTGTAAATGTTTAGAAACAATATCTGTTAACTGATCTTCCCCCAATGCGATTGCTTTCCCTGTTGTTGTAGCATATATCTCAAAGGTTGATTCTCCGGTTTGCTTAGATTCATATCCTGTGACAACAGCTGCTGTGCTGCTATGCGGGTTTCTTCAAGTATTGCACCGTCGAGGACAATGTCAGCTAACTTAAATTTAAGTACCCCGCTTTGTTTGGTACCATACATGTCACCGGGGCCGCGCATGGCAAGATCCTGCTCAGCTATTTTAAAACCATCGGTAGTGGATACCATTATCTGGATCCGTTTATAACTTTCTTCTGAAATTTTATTTCCTGTAAGTAGTATACAATAAGATTGGTCAGCGCCACGTCCTACACGTCCTCTGAGCTGGTGCATTTGTGAAAGGCCAAACCGTTCGGCACTCTCTATCAGCATTACCGAGGCATTGGGCACATTTACCCCGACTTCTATCACAGTAGTTGCTACCAGCACATCGGCTTCACCCTTTACAAAGCGTTGCATATTCCGTTCCCGCTCATTAGCTTCCTGCCGGCCATGCACCATGGCTATTTTATACTTGTTTTCATTAAACCATATTTTTACTTGCTCATAACCGGCCATCAAGCTCTCGTAATCCATCTTTTCAGATTCCTCAATAAGCGGGTATACAATGTATGCCTGCCTGCCCTCATCTACCTGCTTACGAATAAACTCCATTACGCCCATCCTTAGCGCATCCTTTCGGTGCACTGTCTTTATCTCTTTTCGGCCAGGCGGCAGTTCATCAATTACAGACACATCAAGGTCGCCATATACCGTCATCGCCAATGTGCGCGGAATAGGCGTGGCCGTCATTACCAGCACATGTGGTGGCATTTCATTTTTCTTCCACAGCCTTGCGCGCTGGCCTACCCCAAAACGGTGTTGCTCATCTATTACGGCAAGCCCAAGGTTTTTGAATTGTACACTTTCTTCTATAAGAGCATGCGTACCGACCACTATAGGTATACTTCCTTCGGCCAATTCTCCCAATATCACCTTACGTGCTTTGCCCTTTACATTGCCTGTAAGTAGCCGAACGTTAATACCCATATCCGCAAGCAACTCAGATATACTAAAATAGTGCTGCTGTGCAAGTATCTCCGTAGGCGCCATAATACATGCCTGGAAACCATTATCCAGAGCCAGCAACATAGACATAACAGCTACTATCGTTTTGCCGCTACCCACATCGCCTTGCAACAGCCGGTTCATTTGCTTACCGGTAGCAGTATCCTGCCTTATCTCTTTAAGTACCCGTTTCTGCGCATTAGTAAGTTCGAATGGCAGATGTAATTTGAAAAAATTATTAAAATGATCCCCGACTTTTTCAAATTTCCAGCCTTGTTGTGCCGTATGCTGCAGGCGCAAACGAGCGATCATCAACTGAGATATGAACAGCTCTTCCCACTTCATTCTGCGCCTTGCTACCTGCTCATGCTCCTCGCTATCCGGGAAATGTATCCATCGCAAGGCAGTGTAACGATTGCACAGGTTATATTTTTTCAAAATATCAGTTGGTAATACTTCGGTAACATCCCCGGGTTTTACCTTTTCGAAAAGTGCCTGTGTAATTTTTGCAAATGACCGGTTGGTAATACCTTTTGCTATCAGTTTAGTTGTGCTGGAATAAACTGGTTGTCTCCCTGCTATTGCAGTATCTGCATTCCACAACTCTACTTCCGGGTGTGAAATATTATAATAGCCAGCAAATAAATTTACTTTCCCAAATACTATGTAGCGCTCATTTTCCTTCAGCGTTTTTTTCATCCATTGCGCACCCTGAAACCATAGTAGCTCTATACGTCCGGTTTCATCATACAATGTGGCAACAAGGCGTTTCTTAAAACCTGTTCCCTCTTCTGTTATGTTTACAAGTATCCCTGCTATTTGGGCATATTCTGTACCGGCATTAATAGCCCCTATCTTTGTGATCTGTGTTCTGTCGAAGTAACGGTAAGGATAATGATAAAGCAGGTCTTCGAAAGTACTGATCTCCAGTTCCTGCCGCAGCAATTCGCCACGTTGCGGGCCAACGCCTTTAAGGAATTCAATGGGTGATTCTATTGTTGATAAATTCAAAATTTATACGCTAAAATTCAAAACCTATATCCTTGCGGTAATAACGCCCTTCGTATTCTATATGCTCCGCATTTTCGTAAGACTTTGCAATGGCTTGCTTTACATTGTCGCCATATGAAGTAATGGCGATGACACGCCCACCATTTGTAACAACATTATTATCTTTAACGGTTGTTCCTGCATGAAACAGTAGGCTGCCTTTCACTTTTTCAAAACCGTGCATTACTCTGCCTTTTGGATAATCTCCCGGATAGCCTTCTGAAACCATCATCACTGCACCTGCAGCTTTAGGGCTGTGCTGTACAGTTACCTCATTGATTTTGCCTTCCTGCATTTTCAGGATCAGCTCTACAAGATCGTTCTCCAGCCTTGGTATCACCACTTCTGTTTCAGGGTCACCCATGCGGCAGTTATATTCTATTACGTACGGCTCGTCTTTCACTTTTATCAAGCCAAAAAAAATGAAGCCATTGTATATAATTCCTTCGTCTTTTAGCCCTTTTACGGTAGGCTCTATTATGCGGTCTTTTACTTTCTGCATAAATGTATCATCAGCAAATGGCACCGGCGATATCGCACCCATGCCCCCGGTATTCGGCCCGGTATCACCTTCGCCTATCCTTTTGTAATCTTTGGCCTCAGGTAGTAATACATAATTAGTGCCATCTGTAAATGCAAATACGGAAAGCTCTATGCCATCAAGAAATTGCTCAATAACTACTTTTTTGCTTGCCTCACCAAACTGCTCATTCATTACCATGGCTCTGAATGCCTTTACGGCATCAATGGTATTCTGGGCAATCACTACACCCTTACCGGCCGCCAGCCCATCTGCCTTAATTACTATTGGCGGTTCGCTGCGTTTGATATATGCTACCCCGCGTTCAAAACTATCTAAATTAAATTCTTTGTATGCAGCGGTAGGTATTTTATGCCGCTCCATAAATTTTTTTGAGTATGCTTTGCTCCCTTCCAGTTGCGCTCCTTCTTTTGATGGACCTACAACGACTATGTGCTTCAAAAGGGGGTCATTTTTGCAGAAATCATAGATGCCTGCCACGAGCGGATCCTCAGGGCCGGGAAACAAAATATCTATTTTATGCTCGATACAGGCTTTCCTGATACCCTCGAAATCATTATATGATATAGGCAGATTTATACCATACGCACTTGTGCCGGCATTCCCGGGTGCTATATAGAACTTACCACAGAGGGAACTCTGGCTCAATTTCCAGGCAAGGGCGCACTCACGCCCGCCGGACCCAAGTAAAAGGATATTTTTCATTTTATTAAATTCTCTGCAAAAAAACTAAAAAAATGGCGCAACCCTGATAATTTTATTTATTTTGGCAGTTCCGTAAAATACAAAAACTTATTTATGAGTAATCTACATGACCAGCAAGTAGGCGCAGAAATAGAATTACCAGCCGACGAAAAGTCGGGGAAAGGGCATCCCAAAGGACTGTATGTATTATTTGCAACAGAATTTTGGGAACGTTTCAGCTATTATGGTATGCGCGCCATCTTTGCTTTGTACATGACCAAGATGCTGTTATTAGATAAAGCGGCATCGAGCACCATTTACGGTACTTATACAGGGCTTGTGTATTTGACCCCACTTATTGGTGGATATGTAGCTGATAGGTATTGGGGTAACCGGAAATCAATTTTCGTTGGGGGAATTCTCATGGCAATGGGCCAATTCCTTATGTTCTTTTCAGCAACATTATCGCATGCGACAGATAAGGGCGCTGCTGTAACAATGATGTGGGCCGGACTAACGTTTCTGATATTTGGTAATGGTTTCTTTAAACCTAATATATCAACGATGGTAGGCCAGCTTTATAAAGAAAATGATGAGCGCAAGGATGCTGCATACACTATTTTCTATATGGGTATCAATGCCGGGGCGTTTTTAGCACCTTTTGTATGTGGAACCCTGGGTGAAAAATTTGATTTTAAATGGGGTTTTCTGTCGGCAGGGATAGGCATGTTAATTGCCCTTGTTATTTTCTATATTACCAAGAACAAATATGTAGTTGCACCAGATGGCCGCCAGCTGGGTATTGGACCTAATAAACTTACGGATACTTCCGTCACCAAAACAGAAGTAAAAGATACAAAAGGTGCAGGTGGTTTCAGCCAGCAACAACTCATTATTCTTATAGGTGGTATCATAGCAGCATTTTCTTTGATTCACTTTGTAGCCGGCGTAGATATTTGGGGCTCACTTATATATGGTATGACCATAGTTGGGCCATTTGTGATCATTACCGATAAATCATTATCTAAAATTGAAAAAGACAGGCTATGGGTGATCATCCTGATCATGATATTCGTGATCTTCTTCTGGATGTGCTTTGAACAGGCGGGTGTTTCTTTAACATTCTTTGCAGAGGAACAAACGAACAGGCACATCTTTGGATGGGAAATGCCTGCCAGTTATTTCCAAAGCTTCAATGCAGGTTTCATCATCATATTAGCGCCAATCATCAGCGCAGTATGGGTAAGGCTTGCACGTAAAGGAGTTAATGTTGCGGCTCCTTTTAAGCAATCATTAGGCCTTGCATTCCTTGCTTCCGGCTTTTTGTTTATAGCCTTTGGTTGTAATGCCATCCCCAAAGAAGGGGCAAGCATCCTGTTCCTCACAGGCTTATACTTCTTGCATACTGTTGGTGAGTTATGCCTTAGCCCTATTGGGTTATCAATGGTGAATAAACTTACCCCCGGCAGGTTTACCTCGCTGATGATGGGTATATGGTTCCTTGCAATAGCTACGGGTAATAAATTAGCCGGCGCAATGAGTTCATTATACCCGGACCCAACCAACCCGGTACATCCTCATCTTTTCAGCCTGGAGATAGATAACCTCCATACTTACTTTATGATATTTGTAGGGTTTGCCGGAGCTGCTGCATTTATGCTGTTCCTGCTGAGCCGGAAACTGCAGAAGATGATGCATGGTATAAGTTAGTTAGAGAATGCGCTTAACATTCTTTTATACGGATATTTTTAAGCCTAAAAATTATATAAAAAATGAAAGAGTATATCAGCGTTATCAAGAATTACGCCACATTTAGTGGCAGAGCCAGGAGAAGAGAATACTGGATGTTTACTCTATTCAATTTTATTTTTGTAATTGGAACTGAAATATTAGATAGAATAATTGGAGACACGTTCAATTTCAATGGTGTCAGTTTAGGGTTTGGCTATATTTATATTCTCTATGCTTTATTTGCTTTTATACCTGGGCTGGCAGTTTTGGTAAGAAGATTACATGACGTTGGTAAAAGCGGTAAGTTATTGGTAATACTATTTATTGTTTCTATCGTGAGCATAGCAATAGCCGTATTTATGATGCAATCAAATGGCGGTAGTATTTTCGCATCGATACTACTTCTAATTGTGTGGCTGGGGATTTGCATCTGGCTATTGGTGCTGACATGCACAGATAGTACTGTAGGCCCAAATAAATATGGCCCGAACCCTAAAGGAATAGGGAATATAGAAGACTTTGATTTTATGAGTACCCCTGATGCCAACAGCTAAGGAAATAACTAATCTAATCTTAATAGCCGCATTCATATTTTGAAATGCGGCTTTATTATTTAATCTAAATTGAATATTATTTGAGGGTTAAAAAAGGGGTGAATAAAAAATAAAGTTTATTTTGGTACTCCATTCCACATATTATGACTACAACTGCCGCAACAAATACACAGACATTAGAGGAGATACAAGACTTTAAGGGCAAGTATCCTAAACAGCTTTGGTATTTATTCCTCTCTGAAATGTGGGAGCGCTTTTCATTTTACGGGATGAGGGGCATGCTGACCATTTTTATGGTTGATAAAGCCCAACTGAATATGAATGACCATGACGCCAACCTGCAATATGGGGCTACACAGGCGTTTGTATATACGCTGGCTTTTGTGGGTGGGTTATTTGCCGATAAAATACTGGGCTTCAGAAAATCAATATTCTGGGGAGGCTTTCTTATGATCTTAGGGAGCTTTATTCTCGCTATTGCACCCAAGGAGATGTTTTACATTGGCATTAGTTTTACTATTGTAGGCACCGGTTTTTTTAAACCAAATATCTCAACTATGGTAGGCAGCCTTTATTCCAAAGATGACCATAGAAGAGATGCGGGGTTCGGTTTATTTTATTCTGGCATTAATATTGGTGCATTGCTTGGAGGCGCAATATGTGTATGGTTGGGGAAAAACTATTCATGGAATGCTGCGTTTTCCTGTGCCGGCATTGTAATGACCATCAGCCTGCTGATATTTATTTTTACTAAGCGGACCTTAGGCCCGATAGGCTTATCGCCGCTCGCAGGCAGATTCACAGCAAGCAAAATAAGGATGTATGATATAATGGTCTATGCAGGTTCGCTACTCATCATTCCGCTTATCCTAAAACTTGTATCTGTTTCTCAGTATACAGACCTGTTTATGTATATCGTGGGACCACTTACACTGATATATATACTCTATGAGGCCATGAAGTACAATAAAGTGGAAAGGCAAAAACTGATGGCAGCCATGATCTTTATTATATTCTCGATATTTTTCTGGGCATTTTTTGAACAGGCGGGTGGTTCATTAAATTTATTTGCGGAGCATAATCTTACTGATAAAGTTGCCGGACTCACCATTGATCCGAATGTGATCAATAATTCCTCCAATTCTTTATTTGTGATCCTGTTCAGCCCTTTGATCGGGTTATTATGGCTGTGGCTCAGCAAGCGTAAAATAGAGCCCAATACGGTTGTTAAGTTTGGTTTGGGGTTCCTGTTCCTGGGCGCCGCTTTTTATGTATTCTATTACACACGCTTTTTTGCAGACAAAAATGGCATTACATCTTTAAATGTATTTACACTTGCATATCTTGTTATAACAATAGGGGAACTTTGTTTATCACCAATTGGGCTGTCTATTATGACTAAACTATCACCCAAACCTATGCATGGAGTAATGATGGGTATGTGGTTTCTCGCCAGCGCATACGGACAATATGCTGCAGGTTTGCTCGGGGCTGATATGTCAACATCAAATCCCAATGCTACGCTCTCAGAAAAACTCATATCGTATACTGACGGTTACTGGCATCTTTCCATTTATGCTGCTATAGCGGGTGTGGTCCTTATCATTCTTTCTCCATTGATTAGAAAACTTATGCATGAGGTGCATTAAAACTGGGGAACTGACAAATATCACCTGAACTGATTTGTAATTCCGCTACTTTCGCACCGCAAATAGATACTCCTAAATGGCACACTTCGAAAAGCACTTTCAAAGTTCTGAATTCGTGACCGATGTAGTTATTGGTATGAGTGATGGGCTTACTGTGCCTTTTGCGTTGGCTGCAGGTCTCAGCGGCGCAGTAAGTAGTACACATATTGTTATTATTGCCGGGCTGGCTGAAATTGCTGCCGGCTCCATAGCCATGGGGTTAGGAGGGTATCTTGCAGGCAAAACCGAACTGGACCACTACTATGCAGAACAGAAAAGGGAAGAATGGGAGGTAGATAACCTGCCTGACCGTGAAAAAGAAGAAGTACGGATTATATTTGAAGAAATGGGCCTAAGCGCCGAAACACAAAATATTGTAGTAGAAGAGATAGCAAAAGATAAAGTGAAATGGGTTGATTTTATGATGCGCAACGAGCTGGGCCTTGAAAAACCTCATCCGCAACGAGCGAGAAATAGTGCATTAAATATCGGAGTATCTTATATAGTAGGCGGTATGGTGCCGCTTACCCCTTATTTTTTTGTAACTGCACCGGTTGATGGGCTAAAGTTGTCGGCCATTATTACTGTTATTTGTCTTTTTATCTTCGGTTTTTTCAAGGCCAAAGCTACCGGCCAAAACCCATGGGGCGGCGCGCTACGCGTTATGTTCATTGGGTCAGCAGCGGCGTCAGCAGCTTTTTTCATTGCCCGCCTTTTCAATCATTGATCAGAACCCATAATACGAGGCTTCAAATTTTAACTTTTACGATTTCCATAAAATCGTGAAAACGCTATCGTTTTATTATATTTGCCACCCTCGAACATATATAGGATAATGCGCAGTATCTTTATAAAGGAAATAAACTCTTTCTTTAGTTCCATAGTCGGCTATGTAGCATTGCTTGTGTTTTTAATAGCATGCGGCCTCTTTTTATGGATCATTCCCCAATATAGCATCCTTGAATATGGGTATGCTTCCATGGATCGCTTCTTTTCAATCGCTCCCTGGCTCCTGCTGCTTTTAGTGCCTGCGGTAACCATGCGCTCCTTTGCCGATGAATTCAGAACCGGAACTATTGAGTGGCTTTACACCAAGCCGGTAACCGATATTGATATCATCGTGGGCAAATACCTTGCTACACTAGCGCTTATTGCTTTCGCTATTCTCCCCACGCTTGTTTATGTCTACACCATAAGTGTGCTTTCATTTCCTGATATTGGCCTTGATACAGGTGCTATTATCGGCTCCTATATCGGGCTGTTTTGCCTCGCAGCTACTTTTGCGGCGGTTGGTATTTTCTGTTCATCCTTAACTGCCAACCAGGTGGTAGGCTTCCTTATCTCCCTGCTGTCTTGCTATCTCCTGTATACCGGCTTTGAACAGCTCAGCAAACTGCCTAATTTCTCTGAAGGCATAGATTATTACCTGAGCATGATAGGTATGGAGTTTCATTACAATTCTATTAGCAGGGGCGTGATAGATTCACGCGACGTTGTTTATTTTTTATCTGTAATAATATTGTTTGTTTCTCTTACCCGTTATTCGCTCAACAGCCGTACAAAAGGCGTTCAGAGAGCCGGGTGATCATTGAAAAATGGCTATCGCATTAAATGAGTACTAAAACACCAAATAATAACCAACGGCGAAAACAAGCTATGATGCGCATAATCATCATGGCAGGTATATTGATCTGTATCAATGTACTGGCATCTTATTTTCATACCGGTATTGACCTTACAAAAGAAAATAGATTCACCCTGTCACCCTCTACCAAAAAGCTTTTGCATAATATGCAGGAAGTTGCCGTAGTAGATGTATACCTGAAAGGTAAATTCCCCGCTGAGATCCAGCGTTTGCAGGAAGCAACACGCGAAAGGTTGGCCTCTTTTAAAGAAATTGCCGGCAACAGGATAATTTTTCACTTTATAGATCCACTGGAAGGAAAGACCGAACCTGAAAAAAAACAGATCGTTAAAGACATGGCCCAAAAGGGTATGGTCATACAGGAACTTCGAAACAATAATGAAGATGATGAAGAATTTTCTTCAAAAGTTTTCTTTCCATATGCTTTGATCCACTATAATGGCAAGGAAAAAGCTATCATGTTATCAGAGCCTCTGCCTGGCAACAAGTCGCTTGCAGAAGGGATAAACTATACAGAGTCAATGCTGGAACATAAATTTGCAGATGCGATCAGCCAGCTACAACGACCTGCTCCTGCACGTGTGGCTTATATAATAGGTAATGGCGAAGACCTCGGTATCAAAACTTTTGATATGCTTGCCAGCCTGCCCAGCTATTATTACCTGGATACGTTAAATCTGATGCATTCTATTCAGATATCACTCGCTTATGATGCGATCATAATAAACCAACCCAAAATAACATTCACCGGCCCCGAAAAACTTAAAATAGACCAATACATAATGGGCGGTGGGCATGTGCTATGGAATGTAAACCAGCTTAATGCATCTATTGATAGCCTGGAATTACACCCGCCACAGATCATGGCAATGGAATACGGGCTTGACCTTGATGATCTGCTATTCAAATATGGTGTCCGTATTAATACAGATCTTATTGAAGATCGCCAAAATCTTCCTTTGCCACGTGTCATGAACAATGGAACACCGGAATTGCATGAATGGGTATACTTTCCAAAGCTGAACCCAACTTCCGACCATCCTATCGTAAGGAATATGGATTTCATTTTCGGGCAGTTTACTAATAGTATAGATACGATAAAGACCCCTGGCATTAAAAAAACAATTCTGCTTGAATCATCCAAGTACAGCCGCGCATCTGCAGCTCCGGTTCGTGTAAGCCTTACCATGATGAGTTTCCCGCTTAATAATGAAATGTTCAATAAGCCGTACCGCCCTGTAGCTGTATTACTCGAAGGGAAATTCACATCTGCCTATAAAAACAGGCTGGCACCTGAATTCCTCCACTTCCTTGATTCGATGAAAACGCCTTTTAAACCGGAATGTGACAGTGAAAATAGTATGATCGTAACATCAGTTGGTGATCTCTTCAGCAATGACTATTCTACTAAAAGTGGCGTTATTCCTATGGGTTATTACAAATTCAATGGTCAGTATTATGCTAATAAGAGTTTCTTGCTTAATTGTCTCGAATACCTTACTGACCATTCAGGAATTCTTGAATCCCGCTCAAAACAAGTGAAACTCCGCTTACTTGATAACGGCAGGGCAAAAGATGAAAAAACTCAATGGCAGGTGATCAATGTATCAATACCTATAGCATTGGTGCTTGTATTTGCATCCTGCTATCTCTTTTTTAGAAAACGTCGCTATGAAATAAAACAAAAACAATAAAACCCTCAGTAAATGCGTAAGACATTATTATACCTTGTTATTCTGGCCCTCCTGGGGTTTGGCATTTATTACTTCATCATTAAAAACGATGCAATGCCATACAGCACCTCTGAGGCAGGGTTCAGCATCAAAGATACCGCCGCTGTAGGCAAGATATTTATTGTTTCTGCCGATGGCGAATCCATATTGGCAGAGCGTAGTGATTCAGGTTGGATAGTCAATAAGAAATATAAAGCGCTACCCAGTACGCTGAACTTAATACTTACTACGTTTACGCAACAGAACCCGCTATATCCGGTTACTAAAAACGCTGTAGATAATGTAATAAAAAACCTGTCGACAGATGGTATAAAAGTAGAAGTATATGACAGGGCAGGCAAAAAAATGAAAGTATTCTATGTTGGTGGTGCTTCTGTAAATAATACCGGAACTAATATGCTGGTAGAAGGTGCTCATATGCCCTACGTAGTGCAAGTGCCCGGCTTTGTAGGATACATAACCGCACGTTATACAACACGGCTTACAGACTGGCGTGACAGAACTGTCTTTAATATCGCGCCGGATGAAATAAAAAGCATTTCCATGCAATATGCAGACCACCCGATCAACTCATTTGTTATACAACGCGACAAAGATTCAGTTACTGTAACAGCTGATCCAAGTCTGATGAAGGGCCTCGATGGTGAAAATTCTCGCAGGGCCAGAATTTACCTGAAATACTTCACAAATGTCAATTGTGAAGGGTATCTTAATGGACTAAATGATATGGATACTACTTTAAAAACAGCCCCTAAAGAGACTGCAATAGATATTATAGGTATGCATGGGCAACATATGCATGCCGACATATATTTTATGGCGTTGAATAAAAGAAGTAAAAACCTAACCACCCATAATGAGGATGTACCGGATGATTATGATTCAGACCGGATGTATGCTGTGATCAATAACAATAAGGATACAGTTATGATCCAGCGCTTTGCATTCCGCAATATCCTTCATAAAGCATATGAGTTTTTCCAAAAAGACATACCCGGGCAAAAAGCAGGTACTCCCAAAACACCTAGAAATGTGCTGATGAATAAACATCCGTAACTAACCGGCAAAGGTTCATTAAAATCAGTTTGCTATCTCCTTCAAGTCATCAAAATCGAGGTCTATAACTTCGTAGTCATCATTATTTTTCCATTGATAGTGCCACCATTCATCCGGCACCATGCCAAATCCATGCCTCCACATTACTCCCTTTAATAATTTACGGTTGGCAATGACGTTGGCTGGAAGCTGTGTAAAAGAATGGTGTGCAGTATCTGTAAAACTATCAAATGCGGTACCCATATCCAGTTCTTTTCCGGTCTTTAAATCTATTATAGTGAGATCCACCGCCAGCCCACGGTTATGATTACTGCCTTTCCTTGGGTTTGCGGCATATCGCCTGTCAGGCACTATATTCCATATTTTGCAGGTAACGCTGAATGGGCGGAACGCATCATATATTTTAAGCGCCATACCCTTCTTATGCAATTCATCCTGTATCTGTCGCAATGCATTTGCAGGAGCTGTTCGCAGATATACCTGCGGGTGATGATACAATATAGTTTTGGTAAAATTATTAGTTGTGGCATAGCGGATATCTAATGCCACGCCCGGTATAGTCTTCGTTATATTTACTAGTTCTTTAGCCGGGTCATTTTTTATAGACAGTAACAGGACTGATTTATTGCTGATTACTTTCGCATCTGTTTTGCATTGCTGTGCGAGAGATGAATCTGAAAAAAAGAATAGTGGCAAAAGAATTATTATAACATAGTCTAGCATGCATCATCGTATTGCATGGCAAATCTAATTACTTTGTTACAAACAATTCCTTAATAACTTCTTACAGTAAGGTAGCTGGCATAACCCACAGTTCCCGGTAATATCTTAAACCCGAAACTGCTACCACTTAATGCCCTTGCGGCTAAACTGGTGACTTGTGTACCATTAATATAAAAAGTCCATACCCCATTGACCTGATCCATTTCAATAGTATTCCAGTTGTTCTTGAGCGCATATAGCGTATCCTGTGTAGAAGGAATAATAGGTATGGAAGCATTAGTTCCAGTGCCTTCCTCGTACAGTGAGTAATTACCTGCTGTATCTATATAAAAAGCATAACCATTACTTGTAGATGATGCGCCAAATATAAGCCCGATCATATTATTGGATTTCACTCGTGTTGTAACAGTAAGGTTATTTGAAGTTTTTGCGTCAGTGCTTACAACTGTCATACTCGATTTGAGCCTGCTGTAGTCTACATATTGGTAAGTACCCCCGCTATCGCTGGCATATGCAGAATCTGTAGGATCAATAAAAGCCCATTCTGTATTTGCCCCTACACTAAATTGCACATTCAGCGCATATGTAGTGTCTGAATTGGAGTTATGAGTATTGTTATAATTGTTATTGGGATTTGTATTGTAATCGCTCCGCTCTATGCATGATGTAAACAATACGCTCCCGCCAATCACAAAACTTATAGCGATCAAAAAATTTCTTCTTTTCATAATTATATATTAAGTAATGGTTAGACGCAAAAAACACACGTAAGATTGTTTAAGGGAAAAAAATATTTTGACTTTAACAAATTCTTTACGGTTGTTTAAGAACCTATCTCGAAATTACGGCTTTTGTAATATTTGTGATTATATTTTCTCTATAAGCTTCAAAGAGGTAATTTTAGCCTATGCGCTATATCGGGCAACATATTAAGGCAATATTGGAACAATACCATGGCGACATTCCTCTTGCTCATTATCTTAAAAATTACTTCAAGCAATACCCAATTCTTGGCAGCAGGGACCGAAAGATACTTAGTGCCATGGCATATTGCTGGTATAGGTGTAGCAAAGGAATGAAGTCTGATGAATGGTTTAGTGAATTAATTGAGCAATGGCTAATTGATCCAGGTAAATTCCAGAACTTCTCAATATCAGAATATTTAAACAAAAAGGAGATATCTTTTGAAATCAATGACCTGTTCCCATTTGACATTGCATTGTCCGATGGTATTGATAAGGAAGAATGGTTGCAATCAATGTTAGTGCAACCCGATCTGTTCATACGTATTCGTAAAGACAAGGGCAAGGTAATCAGCCTGCTGAACGGACAACAAATACCTTTTACATTCATTACAGATAATTGCCTATCTCTGCCCAACGGAGCTAAAATAGATGCTGTTTTACCACCTGACTGCTATGTGGTACAAGATGCATCTTCTCAACAAACCGGGGAACTCTTTAATCCAGGGAAAAATGAATTGTGGTATGACTGCTGCTCTGGTGCAGGCGGTAAATCTTTATTACTTAAAGATTTGGAGCCAGGTGTGCGACTTACCGTATCAGACTTGCGGGAAAGCATTATACACAATCTACAGAGCCGCTTCAGGCAATACAGGCATATTTTGCCAGTGGCGCACGTTACGGATGTTAGTAATAAAGTGCTTTTAGATAAGGCTTTGGGTGGCAAACAGTTTGATAATATTATCTGCGATGCACCATGCAGCGGTTCCGGCACATGGGCCCGGACACCGGAACAACTTTATTTTTTCGACCCAACAACTCTTTCTGCATTTGCTGCGCGTCAGAAAACTATAGCAACAAATGTGAGCCGGTATTTAAAACCCGGTGGTAAGCTATTTTATATTACCTGTTCGGTATTTAAAACTGAGAACGAGGAAGTAGTGGATCATATACTTCAAGAAGCAGGTTTGCAATTAGTGCGGTCTGAACTTATAAACGGAATAGGGATTCATGCAGACTGTATGTTTGTGGCAAAGTTTGAGCGTGCAAGAGCCTAATGATCCCGGGTGTTTATGAAGTTTGTGGTTTTGCTTTTGCTTTAAATTTATTTATGGCGTTACGTGTAAATGTGCTGAGCACAAGGTGACCGCTGATAGCTGCACGATCAGAAAGGAGGGAGTCCCAGTTTTCGGTGCCCTGCCAGAATATTTTTTTGAGCTGAGCCATGGCATCGGGGCTGCTGTGAGCCAGTTGCTCGGCGAGTTTGGTTACCGCATCATCTACTTCGAAAATATTTTTGTGTATCTCGGAATAAAGGCCGTGGCGCTTAGCCCATTCTGCAGAGCGCCACTCGGTAGCGTCTATTGCCAGCTGGGTATAACCGGACACCCCTACTTTGCGCTCAACTGCGGGGCCTACAACAAATGGGCCTATGCCTACTGCCAGCTCACTAAGCTTAACGGATGAATCTTCTGTAGCTATTGCGTAATCGGTAGCAGCAATGATGCCGACACCGCCGCCTACTGCTTTGCCTTGTACACGGCCTATGATCAGTTTGTGGCATTTGCGCATGGCATTGATGACATGGGCGAAGCCGCTAAAGAATTTTTTGCCATCTGCCTCGTTCTCAATAGCCATCAACTCATCAAAAGATGCTCCGGCGCAGAAAGCCTTTTCACCGGCACTCCGCAATACGATAACTTTTACGCGGTTATCAATGCCAATATCATTTATCGTTTTAGCGAGATCCGTAAGTATTGCCGCGGGGAGAGCATTGCTGGACGGATGGAAGAATTCTATCGTAGCAATACCATGTTGTATCTCGGCGGTAACGTGACCTTCTGTGTGACGCATAATAATGGTGAGTTTTGGATGGGTATCAAAAGTAAGAGATTATTATAATTAACTCAAAAATTCAATAAATGCGTTAATAATATTTATATGTGAAGGCGCAGACATTTACGAATTCCTGCCAAAAATAAAATGTCGCAAAATGTCGCAAAATGCCCCAATTTATCACGCTGATTGTCACAGTTGGAAATTTTCAATTTGTGTTGTTTTTTCATAATATGAAATTGCCGGTTTAAAATTTGTTTTCGATATTTTGGCGCAAAGTCTGTTAAGTGAGTATATGCGGGTGGTTGTGCAATTCTCCTCTTATCTTCTTTCTGCGGGTATGTAAATGTCGTGGGTGTGGGGGATATGCTTCAATTAGTGTATACACCTAATTTTAAAGATAAAATGTACTGTTGATCTGGTGTTGACTTTTGAGGTGTAGTTTTTTCTTATAAAAATTGGTGCATGCACTTTATGAGGTTGTAATATTATAATTGGTATAAAAACAGCTGGCCTGGCCGCTACGTGAATTTTATGAAATCAGATCAGATACATTTTTGGGCGGATGGGCCACCCACCTTTTTTGCCATGAAAGATTATATATGATAGGGAAATTCAGCACAGTGCTTTGATTGTCGCCAAGTCTGGTGAAAGCGTCGATCCGGCCAGGATATAAATGAATTGATAATATTCGCATGTAGTGATTTAATTGATGCAGCTAATGTGTTTTATTCGAGAATATCGGTCATTTATCTACCGAACATTAGGGATATAGAGACCTGATTAAAATCATATATTTGAATAATACTGAAAATTACATTTGATTGATATTGGTAACTATAAAAATTTAAAATTTATGAAAAATATTTGTATAAAATATTTGTCGCCGGGATCGCTGAAGGCACCAGTAACCCGTGGGCTGTTATGCAGTGTTATCTTGTTGCTGTCTGCATTTGGGGTTAATGCTCAAACCTGGCAAGTGGTTGGCAGTGTTGATTTTTCGGGGATTGGGGATGCCTGGAATACTTGTATTGCCATAGACACCGGCGGAGTACCTTACGTGGTGTATGAAGATGCTACGCGTGCGGATAAGACGACTGTAATGAAGTTTAATGGTACTAGTTGGGTGCCTGTGGATACCGCCGGGGTTACGCCGGGCGGCGCAGGGGCACCTGCTATAGCTATGGATAAGTATGGTACGCCGTATGTGGTTTATTCGGATGGGACGAACAATGATGGGACAACGGTGATGAAGCATGTAGGGAGCAGTTGGGATGTGGTAGGAGCCCCCGGATTCTCGGGAAATCTGATAAATTTCCCTTCTATAGCAGTAGATACGTTTGGTACGATCTATACGGCTTATATTGATGGCCAATATAGCAATTCTGTGACAGTGATGAAAAACAGTGGCAGCGGCTGGGTAGGGGTAGGGACTCCGGGCTTTTCAAATCCGTATTCTGCTTACACTTCGTTAGCCCTGGACCCAAGCGGCACACCTTATGTGGTATACCAGGATGGTTATGAAGGGCCGGCTACGGTAGTGAAATTTGACGGGACCAACTGGGTAACAGTGGGTAGTGCAGGATTTACGCCAACAAGGACTTATTCAACATTTATCAAGATAGATAAATATGGCACACCTTATGTGTGCTACTCGTTTGGAAACGGCAGTTATACATATGGTGATAGCGCAGGAGTGATGAAATTTAACGGCAGCAGCTGGGTATCTTTAAACCCAACAAAGTTCTCGGTGACGCCGGGTAACCCCAATATATCTATAGCGCTTGACACCTTCGGTGCGCCTTACGTGGTTTATGCAGATTTCTTTCAGTCGTGGGCTGCAACGGTAAAAGCGTATAATGGCACCAGTTGGGTTGCAGAGGGTAACACTGCATTTTCAGCTGCAGGTGTGCAGTATCCTAATATAACCGTAACCAAGAACGGTACAATATATGTATCGTACATGGATCAAGCTAATAATTATGGAGCAACGGTAATGGAATTGCAGGGGCTGTCAGCTATGTTAGGTGTTTCGAATATGTGTGTGGGTAGTAGTTACACCTTTTCTGATGCCAGTGCAGGTGGTACGTGGAGCAGTAGTAATACATCAGTAGCAACGATAGGCTCAAGCACGGGGCTTGTTACTGCCATTGCAACCGGTACGACAATGATAACCTATACACTTGGCGGGAGTAGTGTAACCTCACTTTTGAATGTTAACTCAGCGCCGGCTGCCATCAGTGGCCCATCCGCAGTATGCACCGGCTCAACAATTATGCTGACTGATGCAACACCGGGCGGCTCATGGAGCACAGGTAGTGCGACAATTTTCATAGAAGGATCAGGTAGTGTGCTGGGCTATGTGTCGGGTACGGCAACGGTAACGTATACAATGCCATCAGGATGTTATGTAACGACAGTAATAACGATCAACGCGCAACCATCAGGCATATCAGGGGTGTCTGAAATTTGTGCCGGTGCAACAACTTATTACAGTGATTTTCCATCGGGCGGTGCCTGGAGTTCAGGGACTACCGGGGTCGCCACTGTAGGAACAGACGGGACTGTAACAGGCGTAAGTGCGGGAACGGCGAATATAAGCTATACAATGCCGGGCGGCTGTTATGCCAGCAGTGTTATAACAGTAGATCCTTCGCCATCGGCCATCAGTGGTCCATCGGCAGTATGTACCGGCTCAACAATTATTTTGACGGATGCGACACCGGGCGGCTCATGGAGCACGGGCAGTGCAACTATTTTCTTAGAGGGCTCAGGCAGCGTGCT
>CAIRZD010000326.1 GCA_903882965.1 uncultured Bacteroidota bacterium | reverse complement strand
GAATTAAAAAGCACAATACTGAAATAATATGCATCAGCAAATTATAACTAAGTTTCAGCCCAACACTCGTTATACCAACATGCTCCTTCATGATCGGAGAGTTGGTATATGTCTCAGAAATATAATTCCCTAAACTGCCAAACTCAATATAGATCCAGATACTATATATAAAAATAAAAGCGATTGCTACTGCTGTGTTTTTTAGCAAAATCTGTTTAATGTTTTTAAACTTATGCTCGCTCAATTCATAAAAAAAGAAACAGATATAAAAAGAAAATGAAAACAATATCCTGGGATTAGTTAAAAATGCACAGGCCATTAAAAGGCCGGTCAACAAACCTTTCAGAACGTATTTGTTTGTCCCGTCATTTTTGATACCCGTAAATACAAGGTAGGAACTGAGGAAAAAGAATAAGGCAACAAAATCCATCCTACCTGAGTTCAGGAATTGGTTGAACTGCGGATCAAAACAGACAAGCAGCATCGTTATTAAAATAATATGATCATTGAATTTGAGTTGTCTGCATACTTTATAAAGCAAAAAAAGATTTGCAAGCCCAAAAAACATATTGGTAATCCTGAATGTAAAGATGCTGAATCCAAATATTTTTGTCACTGCCGCTTGTAGCATGAAATAAACTGGCCCATAAGCAAGGTCAAGCTTAGATGTTGCCCAGGTAATATTTCTGCCTGCTTCATAGAAATGCCCGTTTTTCATAAAAGACTCCGTAATATCTGCATATGTAGCTTCATCAAACCACGGAATTGGAGAATAGACCAATGTTACTATATGATATATAACATATAATAATGCCCCTGCGAAAATAAAAATTACATATTTTTTACTCATACTGATATCTGCACGACTGCGGTAAGTATATAAAGCATCGATGATAATAACCCCTATACACGGCTGGCAATAAAGGTAGAAAAATATTTACTCCTATACTATGGGAACGATCTAAAAACTACAGAAAAAAAATGCACTAGGTTATTCAATACCATCATCTGGCAGAATATCAAAAATGGGCTTCTTATCATTAGCCCTTTGGTTGTTCTGATGAATTAACAGTAAGCCGGTTACAAAAAATCCAATACAGATCATTGCAAGATTTACAAGGCCTAATATAACCATACTTGTCCATCCTAAGATAGCGGTATGAACAATAAACTTCTGATAAATTACATTGCAGACACATAACAATAATACTGCCATCACCAAAATAAAGCCCTTAAAGAATACCATAAGCATATCCTCTCCGTACTCCACGAATGACCTGAATGCATGATAAAATAGTTTTTTAAAACCCATTTTAGACTGCCCTCCTATACGCATTTCTCTATCTGCGATTATATACTGAGTTGTGCACTTTTGTTTTGACAAAAAAGCTGCAAAATGCGAAAAGGTTGTAAATACAGCATTCTCAAGCACGTTGCGCCTGATAAGGCAAAAATTACCGAAATTCATTTCCTTCCCGGTAACGAACTTGAAAATGATCTTATAAAAACGATAAAAGACTTTGAACATTATTGATTCCTTACGCTTACTCCTCACTACGTTTATTATATCGCTCTCCGGGTGGTTCAGCAACAAGGGGATAGCTGCAGGGGAATCTTCCCCGTCTGAATCCATGACAACAAAGCGATCGCATTGGAGTGATTGTGCATATAAAAAACCTTGAAATATTGCGGCCTGGTGACCTACATTGAATCTCAGGTTCACGATCTTAAGCGTAAGGTTATTGCTTTTGAACTTAAAGCTTTTCAGCAGGGTTAATGTATTATCTGTAGAGCAATCATTAACCACTACAATATTGAAAAAGTATGGAAGAGACGCTAGTGTATTTTCCAGACTTTCTAAAAATTTAATTGCAGTTAAATTTTCATTATAGCATGGTGTAATAATAGTCACCGGAATGTTAGTCATACTAATAAATATTCATTATAAATGTAAATGTAATTTTGATTATTACAGGGTAATTTTAATGCTCTTTATTCGTATATCTTAAAATAAGTACGTTTTAGTTCCATTTTTGAGAACGGATGTACCACCATTGGAATTTTCTCTACACGTGTCTCACTGGTATCAAGCCCGAATGATTTATCATCAGATAAGGCAAGGTGTTTGAGGAAGAAATAACTATTCAGAATAAACCCATCCCCGGCGGCAAATTCATTATCAGAAGATAAGAATGTTTCAAGTATCACAAATACGAAGTCAGCAGCAAGGTTATGCTTACTTAATGACGGATAAGGGCTTGTCATATCAAGTTCATTATTTGTCACCATCTCTTTTACCACTTTTCTCATCATCAGGTTTATACGTGGCTGCACACGAAACCCGAGCCTGAACTCCACCCGTATCACCTTATCTTTTTTCAATTCTTCCACTGTATACTCCATAGTATACGGTTGATCCGTTCGTTCCACATGCACAAACCAATAAATATCTGCACGTTTAGGTTTTCTGCTGAAGATCGAATAGATAATACGCTCTTCAATCTGGAATGTATTATTTGCTTTTGTCAGGAATATGGCATGAGTGGCAAACTTAGTAATAGTCTCATCTTTACTAAGATCATCCAGCAATGGCAGGTATTCCTTCATATTCACAAAGCTCAGGAAACGATTCGTGATCTTCCGGGCCCTGTACCAGACGTACATCGTAAAAATAAGACCTATCTCAAACACAAGGAAAAATAACCGCTTAACGATCTTTACCGCATTGGCTACAAAAAATGAAGACTCAACCGATAAAAATACGATCATGATTATAATTATGATCCACATTGGATAATGCTTCACATACCTCATGAAATAGTAAACCAGTATCGTAGTCATGAGCATCGCAATGGTAATTGAAAACCCATATGCAGCAGTCATCGCTTCCGACGTTCTGAAATATAATACTACCAGTATACAGCCTACACATAATATCCAGTTGATACTCGGTATATATATCTGCCCACGCACAGTAGTAGGGAATTTTACACGCACCTTAGGCCAGAAGTTGAGGCTTATCGCTTCACTGATCAGCGTAAATGAACCACTGATCAGCGCCTGGCTGGCAATGATCGTTGCCATAGTAGCTAATATGATAGAGGGCAACAAATATCCATGTGGCACGATCGCAAAAAACGGATTTATATCACCAAGGTTTTGATTATGCTGTAACAATACCCAGGCACCCTGGCCCAGGTAGTTAAGCACCAGCGTGATCTTTACAAATATCCAGCTTACCTGTATGTTTCTGCGGCCACAATGCCCAAGGTCAGAGTATAATGCTTCAGCCCCTGTAGTGCACAGGAAAACTGCGCCCAACAACCAAAAACCTCTCGGGTGTAGCGTAAGCAACCTGAATCCATAAACAGGATTTAATGCCTTGAATATTTGCGGGTAATGTAGTATTTGGTTAATGCCAAGAAACCCCAGCATCATAAACCATAAAAACATGATCGGGCCAAATGACCAGCCAACCACTTTAGCACCGAACCGCTGAAAGATAAACAGCATAACTAAGATGGTTAATACGAGGCCCATCACAAGATGGTTACCGGGTACAATAGTACCTTCAAGGCCCTTCACCCCATTCAACCCTTCTATCGCAGATGTAACAGAAATAGGTGGTGTAATGATACCATCCGCCAGCAACGTACCCGCCCCTATCATGGCAGGGAACATAAGCTTCTTTCCATAACGGCGCACAAGTGCATATAATGAAAAGATGCCACCTTCTCCATTATTATCCGCCTGTAATGTAATGAGTATATACTTAAAAGTTGTTTGAAGTGTAAGCGTCCAGAAAACGCAGGAAATAGCACCCAATACCAGTTCTTCTGTTGCCGGACCGCCTTCTTTTAGTATTGTCTGGAAAGTATATAAGGGAGAAGTACCAATATCACCAAAAATGATCCCTAATGTAATTAAAAGCCCTGCGAAAGAGACTTTTTTCATATGGCTTACATCCATTGCTCCCCTTTATTATTTAGTTATTGGGTGCGCAAAGTTATGCCACGAAAGTGTCAAAAAAAATTTATTCTTCTATTTACTTAATATATATAGTAGTGCATTAGATAATCAATGCTATTCCTGGTAGGCAAGGCCAAATTTCTTGTATGTCTTTGTGCTTTTATAGGCTGGCTCCATTATATCATTATTTTGGCTATTATTATGTGAGCCTCCCCTGTGCATTCCCCCGCCTCCCATGCCCATACCCATTCCCATACCCATGCCTCCTCCAAATCCAACACTAGGCCTGAAACCACTGCCCGAACCATTATTACCTCCACCACCACCCTGACCTGGGGGCCGGTTCATCGCAGTCGTTTCAAAACACACACTTATTGGCTTACCCTTATCAGGTCTTGCAAGTTGGGACTTAAAATAAAATGATTTGAACGGCACTTTCGCTTCCCATATCAGTTCGTTTGTTGAATCAATATCTATCCGCACCACTATACCACAAGTATCCATTTCCATTATAGGGAATTGCAGGTTGCACGACTTAAATCCCTGCAACGAATATTCTTTTGCATTATTTAAGGCGGCTCTTACCTTATCCTCCAGCTCCATACGTTGTTTTTGTTGCTTGTCTCCACCAAATCCTTGTTGCCCATCTTGCTGGTTCTTTTGCCGTGGTTGCCTTTGCTCTGTTTTATTGGTCGGTATTGGGAAGTTTATTGCAGTCTCCTCTTCTTTATCTCCTTTCCTGTCTATCCATACAGTCAGCCCTTCACGCAATATCTTCAGCTGGGTCGCCGGGTCACCGGTCTCCATAGTTATATAAAGATTATCCTTGTCGTTTGATACCGCATAACCTATCATTGCTTTATCATCATATTCAGGGTAGGGGGATGGCCAGTCTTTATCACTCCCGTCAATCGTTACCTGTGAGGCCTGCCAGGTACCTGGTAATCTCTTTATTTTAGAATGCTTAGAACTGCCACACGAACAAATTGCAATAACCGCTATTAAAAAAGTCAACGTACTAAAAATACTCTTTTGCATAAACCTAATTATAGTAACAAAGCGAAGATAATACCTCCAACCGCAATTAGAACATTAAAAAAAGCTAAAGTTTAAAATCTCAAATAACTAATTTAATCCTTTCCCGGCAATGCAAAGTGCGGATTATAAATAATACCAAAAGCATTCCCCCACGGATCTTTAACCGCAGCCACCACAATATTGCTCCCTACATCTGTTGGCACTTCAAGCGGAGTTGCTCCATTGGCCAATAATCCCTCCCAGGCTATATTTACATCATCTACACCCCAATAAGCTACAATATTTGCTGTTTTAGATTCTTCTGCATTTTCTTCGGGTTGTAACCCAAGTTCATACCCACCAACACTAAAGCCTACATAAAACGGCTCATCAAAATATGGTTGCACGCCAAGTATTTTGATATACCACTCTTTAGCTTCATTAATATCCGCTACTTTATACCCAACTGTTCTAAGTCCTTTAAGATTTAAAGCCATAACAATAATTAAATGATTACGCATTACTTCAAACACTCCATGTGTATGCAAAACATGGATTACCCAACCTCACTTCACCTTCCGGGAAGCAGGGAGCGATTTCATCAATTCCTTAATATATTTCACCGGAGCACTGCCGTAACTTAGAAATTGCTCATGAAATTTTTTAAGATTGAATTTATCACCCATCTCATTTTTGAGCTCCTGCCTGAAATCATATATCTCCGTATATCCTGTAAAATAACAATCCAGTTGCACCTGTGTCACTGACACCCGCTTCCATTTACCTTCTGCTTCAGCCTGCTGCTGAAATGCATCATTTACCAGCAGGTTCATAGCATCTTCTTTGCTCATGTTCTTAGTATGTACACTATAGTCAAGTATTGTGTTACAAGTGCTGCGCAAGTTCCATTTATAATACATCAGCCACATTTCAGGCGAGGCCTCGGTTGAGTTTACACCATGGTCACCATCATAACCGCTTTCCAGCATCATCCTTTCTGTATATACAGCCCAACCTTCTATCATGGCATTATTACCAAGTATAGATTTAATGATGCTTGGCGATTGGTTCGCATAAACCAATTGGGTATAATGCCCCGGAATAGCTTCATGAATGTTCAGTATCTGCATTATATAATGATTGTACTCCCGTAGATAGCTTTCCGCTTTGTCCTTATCCCATCCGCCCAGGCTGCCTACATTGTAATACGTGTTGCCATTCTTATCATAAGGGCCGGGAGCATTAATAGACGCACCTGCTACCCCTGCCATATATCCTGGTTCTTTACGCACCACCAGCGGCTTTGATGGATCTATATAGATCAGGTCTTTGTTTTTAATAAAAGCTACAAGCTCCGGCAACTGGTGTTCTATTGCAGCCTGAAAAGAATCGGGCTGCACGTGGTTTAATGAAAGCACATCTATCATTTGTTTGATCGCCACTGATCTATCTCCCGGCATTGATTTCCCAGTCATATATTTTGACCATAATTGCTTTGTAATTGCATACATTTTTTCATGCAGTTCTTCTTTGTGCACCAATGCTTTTTTATATATCTGGTCAGCAGTATAACCGGATTGTATCTCGAATCCGAATTTCTTTTCGTACAGTGCAGCACCAAGCCTAAAGCTCCTCGAGCTTGCATTCGGCATTTTTTCAAGCCATGAGGTATACTCTTTTATAGCAGATATAGCTTTTTTAGCCCTTTCCCGTATTGCTGTTTTTTCAACATCGCCAAGATTTGATTTCTTCAAGGCTTCTTCAATGTCATCCGTAAAAACAGATATACCTCCGGTATTTTGTTCAATTGCCAAAGCAGTATGTTCTTTGGTAGGATTCTTAATATTTTTTTCAGCAGCAGCATAATAATCCGGCACAGCAGCTAACCGTCCATAAAAATGCCACAGGCGTACATTCAGGTCTTCGTAATCATTACCCAGCATATTGGCAAAACTCTCCGATACATTATATACCGAAGGGTTCCATTCGTAAGCTCTTTCTTCATTAATTCCCCACTCAGCATATTTCAGTTGGTTCTCAATAAGGTAATAATCAATTTTATTCGCGTCTGATAATTCTTCCAGTTTAATTTTCTTAAGCAAATTCATCTGCACGCCACAAAAAGTCAGCTCATTGATTCTCGATTCATTATTTGGGACAACCAACACACTATCATATTTATGATAGCCTACACTGCTGGCCCATGCAGGATATGCCTGCCATAATTCAAGCACGAATTGTTCTTTGTACTGATCAAAACGTTGGTCCTCACCACCCGCCGGGCTTTTTGCCATAACTGCACTCATGCAACTTAAAATTGAAAAACAAATGAACGCCAAAATTCTTTTCCGCATAAAATTTCCTTTTAATAAAAATGCCCCCTTCATATCCGGGCACAGTAGCAATTTAATTACATCAATCCCTGTATCGCACACCACGCCATCATGCCCATACCCGTTTTCATTGATTCTTCATCAATATCAAAATGGGCATTATGCACCGGCGCAAGGAATTCTTTACCATCCTTACTCGTACCTATCCTGAAAAAACATCCCGGTACGTGATGCGTATAAAAACTAAAATCTTCACCGGCCATACGCATATCCAGTTCATGTACATTATGTTTGCCCACATATTCTTTCGCCCACGATTCAGCCTTTGCGGTCAGTGCCGGATCATTAAAAAGAGAGGGATAACCCGGCGGTATTTCCACTATCGCTGTTGCACCGTATGCCGAGCAGGTCTGCTCCGTAAATTCTTTTATCCACCTGTGCGCTTCATAACGCCACTTTTCATCCATAGTCCTGAAGGTGCCCAGCATATCCACTTTATCCGGTATCACATTGGTTGCAAAACCGCCCTGTATTTTCCCGAAAGTAAGTACGGATGGTATCAATGGATTTCCCTTCCGCGATATGATCTGCTGCAGCCCTGTTATCACCAATGCAGATATGGCTATCGGGTCTATGGTCTGGTGTGGCAAAGCCGCATGGCCGCCCTTACCTTGTATGGTAATGTATATTTCATCTGCACTGGCCATGTATTGCCCTGCTCTGAAACCGGTAGCCCCTGTTGGCAGGTTCGGATATACATGCAACGCAAAGATAGCCGCCGGCTTTGGGTTTTCCAGCACACCTTCCTTTATCATAATACTCGCTCCGCCCGGATGCTTCTCTTCACCCGGCTGAAAGATAAGCTTCACTGTCCCTTCCCAACTATCGCGCAGGTCATGCAAAATATGTGCTGCACCCAGCAGGCAGCTCGTATGCACATCATGCCCGCAAGCGTGCATAACGCCTTCATTCTTTGAGCGGTACGGTACATCATTGGCTTCAAGTATGGGCAGTGCGTCCATATCCGCACGCAGTGCTATACATCGCTTCCCTGCGTTCTTCCCTTCTATCAATGCAACTATACCTGTACCCGCAATACTTTTCTGGTTAGTTACACCAATTGATTTAAGTTTTTCAGAAACAAACTCCGATGTTTTATATTCATGAAATGACAGTTCCGGGTTCGCATGTATGTGATGCCGTATAGCCTGTACCTCAGAAAAATACTGCTCCGTTTTTTCACGGATCTGTGTAAGTAAGTCGTTAGTCATAAATCGTAAGTAATAAGTACTGCAGGCAAGATAAGAAATTACATAAATCTTTCGCAGGATAAATAGAATTGACTCGCGTCTTAATAAGCGTATATGGTCACGTCATCCGGCACTATCATGCAGGGACTGTTATACATAGAATTGGCCTCCTTCAGCATACCTACTGCATCACTGCGGTTTCTGTAATCACCCACCTTCACCCGGAAACAGGGTGCCAGGTAAATAAGATATGTGCGCATACCGGGGTATTGCCGCATAAATTCCTTTTTCACTTTTATTGCTTTATCGCGGTCACTACCATTATAGATCTGTACCCGGAACCCTTTTCCTGAATATATTATCCGGCCATCCTTGTGTGCGGGTGGCAATACAAATTGGTGCACGGGTGCAGCAGTTGGTTTTTTAGGAATATTTGATGCGATCTCTTTTGGCGATAATGTTGTTGCGGCAAGCTGGTGGGTGGGTGCGCTTGGCAGCTGATTTTTGGCATTGGGCTGCTGATTCCTGGCAACGATCTTCGTTACTTCTTTTTCTTTCCCTGCAGTAGTTTTTGTTGAAGCACGATTTTTTCTCGCTGATTCTTCTGCGTATGAAACCGGCGTAATAGGTGGCGCTGCCGTAGGGTTCTTTTTGAGCAGCACTGCAAGCCTCGGATCAGAATGCACCACTACATTGCCCGGCATAAACTGTGCATTTACATGCACTGCGAAAAACAATAAAAAAACAACAAGCGCTATTGAATACCTATCCATTATTTCCCGATCACTGATAATATACCACGCAAATATACACACACCGTGATATTGAAAAATCGCTTTATTTTTTTTGTTTTATTGTGTTAGACCGCCCTGCTTTCTTTCATTATTTGCATACTTGCAGAGCATCCTAATCTCGTAGCTCCGGCATTGATCAACTCCTTTGCAAATGCAAAGGTACGGATACCTCCCGATGCTTTTATACCGATTCTTCGGGGTAAATTGGCCCGCATCAGCGTCACTGCATGCACGGTAGCGCCATTATCGGCATAACCTGTCGATGTTTTCAGAAAGTCAATTTCAAAATTGCCATATAGTTCGCAGCACTGCACCAGTTCACTATCCGTCAGCATACCACTCTCCACGATCACCTTCATCACCTTCCCCTGTGCATACACCGGGGCCAGGCACGCCGCCATTTCTTCTTCCAGGTATTTCCATTCCCCACTTTTTAAGGAGCACAGGTTTATCACCATATCCACCTCGTCAACACCCATATCAAGGGCATTTTCTATCTCTTTCACCTTCACTTCCAATGTGTTAAATCCTAACGGAAACCCGACTACCGTGCTTACTTTTACCCGGGAGCCATCCAGTAGTTTTTTTACATCAGGCACATACTTGGGCGGGACACAAACTGCTGCAAAATTTTCCATCGATGCCTCCACACATAACTTATCCACCTCCGCGTGCGTGGTAGTTTGTTTTAATATAGTGTGGTCAATATAAGAGGCAAGGTTTAACGACATTGCAGGCTTCAGATTGTAAATATACTTTTTTTAAATAAAATAATGAAAAATTCAAGCCCTTCATTGTAAAATGAGTAGAACCCGCAAATCATAGTACCACAATTGGCAACTAATTAACTGGCAATCAATATTATATGCTACATTTTCATATTTCTAATGATCTCCTGCGCAAATTCACTGGTCTTTAATAACGTAGCGTCATGCATCAGGTTATAAAAATCTATCGTTACACGCTTCCTCATGATCGTTGTAGCAAGTGCAGTCTCTATACATTCAGCTGCCTCGTTCCAGCCCATATATTCCAGCATCATCACCCCGCTCAGCAGCAGCGACGATGGGTTCATCGTATTCGTATTTGCAAACCTCGGTGCCGTTCCATGGGTAGCCTCAAATACAGCATGCCCCGTCATATAATTTATATTCGCTCCCGGCGATATCCCTATCCCGCCTACCGATGCTGCCGCCTCATCTGATATATAGTCGCCATTCAGGTTCAGCGTTGCCACTACCGAGTAATCTTTTGGCGATAACAATATCTGTTGCAAAAAATTATCGGCTATCACATCTTTTATGATCAGCTTGCCCTGCGCTTCCGCCTTCTTAAGCCGTGCATTGGCCGCATCTTCTCCCTGCGTTTTCCGCGCATTCTCCCACTGCCCCCATGTATATACCTGGTCGCCAAATTCTCTTTCGGCCAGCTCATAGCCCCATATCTTAAAGGCCCCCTCCGTATACTTCATAATATTGCCCTTGTGCACTATCGTCACAGATGGCAGGTTATGCTGCAGCGCGTGCTTTATCGCCGCCCGTATTAGCCTTTCAGACCCTTCTTTCGATACCGGCTTTATCCCAAAAGCAGCCGTCTCCGGAAAGTGTATCTTGCCCTTCACCCCCAGTTCATTGGTAAGAAAGTGCAGTAATTTGGCAGCCTCCGGGCTCCCGGCGGCAAACTCTATACCCGCATATATATCCTCCGTATTCTCCCTGAAGATCACCATATTCACGTTTTCAGGGTGCACCACCGGCGATGGTACGCCCTTATACCACTTCACCGGGCGCAGGCACACATACAGGTCCAGCTCCTGCCGCATCGCCACATTCAGCGATCGTATACCACCACCCACAGGCGTGGTCAGTGGCCCCTTTATTGATACCAGGTATTCCCGCGCTATATCCAGCGTCTCAGCCGGCAGCCACTCACCTGTCTCGTTAAATGCCTTTTCCCCTGCCAGTATCTCTTTCCATTCTATTTTGCGCTTATCTCCATATACAAGTGCTACAGCAGCATCCAAAACCAGCTTGCTTGCCTTCCATACATCAGGCCCTATACCATCTCCCTCTATAAACGGGATAATCGGCTGGTCCGGCACATTCAGCTGCCCGTTTTGCCCCATTGTGATCTTTTGCGGTGTCATTTCTTTTATTTGAGGGTGCGAAGATAAGATAATAGAATATTTTTCCGATAGTTGTCATTCTGAGCGATGTCGAAGAAAATGCACTTAGCTGAGATGCTACTATTAGTCCCAGTTGCCACGCTCGCTTGTGCGTTCAGTTCATTATTGAGCATCTTATTATTAGTGTTATAGTGAGCAAACATTTTGCTGCGTACAAGCTCTTTGAAAATGACAAGTGCGTATAACTTGAAACGGATTTCATCTCTACCCCGTTAGGCGTAAAATGTTTGTAGTAATATGTATCCCACCACAGCACACGCACCCCAGAACGGGTGCCACCTACTTGAGCTGGATTTTTTGTATGTTTTCAACCATTTTAAAAGCGATTGATTATGATATACTTACAATACATGTCATTGGCCATCATCATCATCGCCATCCCTGTTTCCATCTGTCCAGGTGGTTTATTACAGCGGCAATTGGCACGTAAGGATCACGTTTACTGCATGCGCTAATATGTTTGTTTGCAACGAATGGACGTTCAGTTTCCTCCAGTATTCCCCTTCTCCGCTTCCCCCTATACTTCACCCCGATACTGGCTCATATACCTTTATAGTAGATTGTTCGTCATTGCCTTTTACCATCGATTTGCCCATTCATCCAGTCGCTGTGGCTCATGGCTATGATCCCTTTATTTATTACTACAATGTGGCTGGTTGCGATAGGTTATCAATTAATGGAGTATTTACTTAATTTTTTATTAATATTAGCATGATTTTTGTAGATATAATTTTAAATACATCATTATGAAAAAGATAAATTTTGTTACCTTTTGCATAATAGCAGCTTTAATGGGAGTATCCCTATTCAGTTGTAAAAAAAACAAAAACACCCCTATACCTATAAAAAGTACACCTATACCTATAGGAATGACCGCTGTTGTTAACAGTGCGAACTGGGTTGCAACTAATTACGGTGCATATATAGATACTGTAAATGATACAATGTCCTTGCACATTTCTGGATCCATTACATATCCAGCCCTAGATTATTTTGATTTGATAGTTTCCAATTATAAAGGGACAGTGGGTGCTTTTAATGTAAGTTTTACTATCACAGGTGCGTTTATTGCCTATTCTTATAACTATGGCCATTACGATGCTAGTTCTGGAAGTATAACCCTAACACAGGTATCTTCCAGCAACGTAGAGGGTACTTTTATTTGCACATTTCCAAGTAGCACTTATTTAACTATAACAAATGGGCAATTTAATGTGCCTATGCAATAAATGTTTATACCATTATGAAAAAGATAAATTTTGGTAACCTCTGCATAATAGCAGCTTTAATGGGAGTATCCCTATTCAGTTGTAAAAAAAACAAAAACACCCCTATACCCAGATGGGATTGAAGTTCGAAGCTTCGATACGTTTACTTCCGGATATTATGAATGTGCAGAATACCTACAGGGAAAAGGTAAAAATGAAGTGGCGATGGAAGTTACAGGTGTTTACTGGATGGCTCTTTATGCTATGCTGGAAAGTTGCGGATTAAAGGTGTACTTGATAAATCCAAAAGAAACCAAACAAGTGAAAGGCCGAAAAACAAATGTAAAGGATTGCCAATGGATACAGAAGTTGTTTTCAGCAGGTGTACTGCGCTCCAAATAAACACAGAAGGGAAAACTCTTATTCAATGCATACTATTTTTTAGCGATACATCTGGGACTATTTATGGTACTATACACAGAAATGATACTTTCATAAAATAATTTTACAATTTTTTAAAAAATATATATTTTTACATTCAAAAATAAT
>CAIRZD010000325.1 GCA_903882965.1 uncultured Bacteroidota bacterium | reverse complement strand
CTCCTTTATTAAATCAGCAATCGTTCTGTTGTTTGCATTGGTATTTTCTGCCAGCAACTCCTCGTCATATCCAGGCAGTTCTGTTTTGTCGTTTCTGCCAATACGCAAGGCACGATAGGCCATTATTCTTTCATTGTCAGTTATATGTTGTACAATATCCTTTGGTGTCCATTTACCGGGAGCATATCTTTTGTCCGCTACTTTCTCCATTTCTGAGAAGCAGTCATCAAATAAACCAATACTTGATTTCAGGCCATCAATCAGTTCTATATCTTCCGCCAGGTTGATATAGCGGTCAAAGAATGCTGGCATAACCATTATCTGCGATTTCTTCATGATCCTATTATTGTTTATCGTTATTGTTAGCTTGCACAAATATACTCCTCCATGTTATAAAACGCTGTCTTACTGTTTTTCATAAAAGGAATATTTATGCAGAATAATAATACCCTGTAATACAGAAACCATTCAGTAACTTTGACATCCACAAAAGCGTTGTTTATGAAAACTAACAATTATTTCAAATTAAACATTGTTCATCCTGTTATTAAGGATTTTGTGGAAGATCATACAAAGTCGCTGAATACCTATCAGAAGACTGCTTCTTTTGTAAAGGAAAACAGTATTGATGATATGCTGGAAAAGAACGATCCTATTGCTTTAGGCTTTGAATTATATTCTATCTTTTCGGAACACCTGGAAGAGATGAAACAAAGCTATTACAACTTTTTTATGTCTTATTATACTTTTAAAAAAGAAGCTGAAACTAATCCAGAAGTGAAAGAAGAGTTTATTAAACTGCCGGAAACTTTTAATGATGTTAAAACTACTTTCACCAATATCATCAATGGCTACGAACATGTGCTGGAAGAACTAAAGGAAAAACTGATTTAATACCCTTTTATCTGTATTACACCCTCCTTAAATTATTCTATATCCATCGTTTCACGAAGTGTATCGGAAACATTTCCATTATTCAGTTTTACAATGGGTGCAAAAGCGGTTCCTGTTACATTAAACGGAATTCCCCAAATGCCTGAAGGAGGGAGGCCAACCCTTCCTTTTAAGTCGAGTTTACCATCAAGGCTTACCTGTCCTTCGAATCTTGGATGGAACTTTCCAGCTTTCATATTGGTTCTTAGAATGGTCATGATATTGTTGGCAATGGAGGACCTGATGTCCACTTCCGACAAATCGGGATTCTTCAGTTCATCTTTCTCTGTTGCCTTGCTTACCTCTTCCATTAACCTGTATCCTTTCATTTTTATCTTCTTCAGGGATAAAACTCCTGCCCCCTTTATTGAAGGCATTATGGGCAACATGTTAGCATCCAGTTTTCCATTCAGGTTATAATCGAGCGAAACAATTCCTTCCACTCCATTTGCAGAAGTAACCATGGTTCTGAATAGTTTTATTCCATCGTAAGCCTTTTTTATATCGAAGTTTTCGGCATTGATATGATAATCAAACTCGGCCCTTAAAGGGGTCAGACTATGGTAAGTTGCATCCATTGAAGCCTTTGCCCCCACCACAATAAAACCACTATTCATCATTTTCAGACGGCCACTATCCACAAGGATGTCGCTTGTAATGCTATCAATATTTATTCCCTGATAAGTGGCATTATTTACTTCTGCAGAAAAGTTGACAGACAGGTTTTTGGGAATGATGACCACCCCTGTTGAACTGACGGAGG
>CAIRZD010000324.1 GCA_903882965.1 uncultured Bacteroidota bacterium | reverse complement strand
TTTCTGCGGATGTCCTTGATGAAGTTTTCTGTGGACTGCTTTTTGTTTGATTCCATGTTTACATTTTTTGTTGGTTAACAATGGAAACACTATCTAAAGTTATGCTGTTTTTAGTCCACTTTATGCTGACGATTTACAGTGCCGCATATACTAGCCCGCAAAGATTTGGTACTGGAGAACCCGGGCAAACCAATGTATAGCATGAACAGGGCCATGCATAAAGACGGCCACTATATATGGATAGAAAGCATCACTACCAACTGGCTTGGAGATGATAACATAAAAGCAATCGTTGGCAATTTCCGCGATATTACAGAACACAAACTTGCAGAAGATAAAACAGCAAAATTCAGCCGCCTTTATGCTTTCATCAGCCAGATCAACCAGGCTATTGTACATCTTCCCGATGAATTAACGCTCTTTAAAGCAGCCTGTCGTATCGCTATTGATATCGGAAAATTTGAGCAGGCATGGATTAGCATTCCGGATACAATTACCCGCAAATTAAACCTCGTTGCTTACAGCCAAATGTCCGAAGGTGAGTTGGACATGCTCAACAATATCTCTTATACCGACAATGGTTCTACCGGCACTGTTTTGCGCACCGGCATGCCTTATGTTGTTAATGACTTTGATGACGAATCTGTTTATGGTGATGCAAAAAGATACGCAGCATTTAAAGGGTTCAGATCAGGTATTGCATTACCTATAAAGAGAGCAGGCAAGCCCATAGGCACCTATCATATATTTTCCTACAAAATAAATTTATTCGATCACGAAGAGATCCGGTTGCTTGAAGAAGCCGTCGGCGATATATCTTTTGCCCTTGATGTTTTTGAAAAAGAAAAACATAGAAGGCAAATGGAAGAAAGGTTAAACCATAGTACACTACGCTTAAAACAAGCGCAGGCTATCGCTCATATTGGCAATTGGGAAATGAATTTTTCAACCGGCAACGGTGAATGGTCCGAAGAGGCTTGCAGGATATATGGCGTTTCGCCGGAAGATAACATGCAATCTTACCAGTCATGGATTTCCTATATCCATCCGGATGATCTGGCTCATGTACTCAGAATTATCAAAGAAAACGAAAAAACATTAACCAGTTCTGCGTTACATCATCGTATAATACTAAAGAACGGAGCAGTAAAGCATATTTTTACAGTAGCTCATTTTGAACTTAATAATGAAGGCGCACCTGTAAGTATATATGGTACTGCACATGATATAACAGATGCAAAGATAGCAGAGCAAATATTAGCGCAATCTGAAGCTAACCTTACCCAGATCCTCGATCTTATACCCCAATCTATTTTTGTAAAAGATTTTGATGGAAAATACTTATTTGTAAATAAAAGTTTTGCCGAATTATACGGGCTATCTGCCGAACAACTGCTCCATAAAGCGGTGTCAGAACCTATAGCGTTGGAAAATGAAGCAGCAAAATTCCTGCAACAAGACCGGGAAGTGATCTTATCAGGCAAATCTAAAATACTACCCGAAGTTTCTTTTACAAATAATAAAGGGCATATACGGTTATTTCATACAATAAAAGTTCCATTTACAGTTGCCGAAACAAATGAAAAAGCGGTATTAGGTATAACTGAAGACATTACAGAACAAAAAAAGGCGGATATAGAACGTACCAAAATAATCGCTGATATGGTACAGCGCAATAACGACCTCGAGCAGTTCTCCTACATCATTTCACACAACCTCAGGGCACCCGTAGCCAATATCCTTGGCCTCGTAAATATTATGCAAACCATCGGCCTCGAAAAAGATGAAGTAGAAAATGTAACCGGCTTTCTTCAAACTGCGGCCCAAAACCTCGATCATGTAATTGTCGATATCAATAATATACTGGAATTAAAAAATGATGTCAGCGCCATAAGAGAAACCGTAAATTTACAGATACTCTTAAATGAAATTCAATCCGGCACCAGCTCCCGCATCACAGATGAGCAAGCTATCATAAACACTGATTTCTTAGCTGCCCCCGAAATGATAACCGTAAAAAGTTACCTCTACAGCATTTTTTACAACCTCATTTCAAACAGCCTTAAATACCACCGCCCCGGCATAACACCCGTCATAGACATCACCAGCCTTAAAACAAGCACCGGTATCCGGATCATTTTTAATGACAATGGCCTCGGCATAGACCTTAAAAAGAATAGTGCCGATATTTTTGGCCTGTACAAGCGTTTTCATCACCATGTTGAAGGTAAAGGCATGGGGCTGTTCATGATAAAAACACAGGTAGAATCACTTGGGGGCAAGATCACACTTAACAGTGAAGTAAATAAAGGATGCTGCTTCGTTATCGATTTCGAAATAGACGAAATAAGCAGTGATTAAAACCTGCGCAATACCCTATCCCAATAATAGATACCACACACCTTTCTGATAAAAAAACCGCAGCAATTGTTGCGGTTTTTTATTGCTGGCGTATCCGCGCTATTATCGTTTCTGCATGTTTCATACCAATGATCTATGCCTCACCGTTTATCAGTGGCATAGTATTTATCAATATTATGCAGCAACACTATTAATTATATATTAGTAATAACTCAATGATAGCTATGGATATTAACCAACCTATAGACACTATAGCAGATGAAACCTACATCGACAACCTGAATCAGGCGATTATAGATCTTACGATTGCCAATAAACAACTTGCTTTTCATAAAGAGGAGGCCGAAAAAAGTGCCGCAAACCTTATCAAAGCTAATCGCCTCTATGCCTTCATCAGCCAGATCAATCAAACCATTTCGCATGTCACAGATCAGCAAACACTTTTTAAACAGGCTTGCAAGATCGCTATCAATATCGGAAAATTCCAGCTCGCATGGATAAGCCTGCTTGATGATGTAACCAAACAAATTACCGTTACTGCACACTGCAATGCATCTGAGATTGACCTCAAAATATTAAACAGCCTCACTTATGATCACAATGGCCCCACATTACAGGTTATTAAAAGCGGCAACTTACAGATAATAAATGACCTTGGGCTGCTACCTGGAAATGATAGCCTAAAAAAATATACCGCGCTCATTGGGTACAGATCAGTCATCCTTCTGCCTTTAAAGAGAAATGGCAGCACAATTGGAATATTAAATCTTTTTTCAGACCAGGTTGGTTTATTTGATGGGCAGGAGATTCGCCTGCTTAAAGAAGCTGCCGGCGATATCTCATTTGCCCTTGATGTTTTTGAAAAAGAAAAACATCGTAAGCAAATGGAAGATAAAATGACACACAGCGAGCTTCGCCTGAAACAAGCCCAGTCTATCGCTCATTTTGGCAGTTGGGAACTCGATTATGTAACAGGTATTGCAGAATGGTCCGAAGAACTTTGCAAAATTTATGGCCTCGCTCCCCATGATCATATCCAAACTTACCAATCATGGATATCATTCATCCATCCCGAAGATATCGAATACACAAAAAAAGTAACTAACGATTCCCGCTATGCTTCCAGCAGCTTCGCTTTTCATCACCGCATAATACGAAAAGACGGAACCGTAAGAGACCTCTATTCCCAGGCCGAATTTGAATTTAATAAAGACGGCAGCCCACGTTCATTGCATGGCGTGGCACATGATATCACCGATATGCGGATTGCCGAAAAAGAACGTACCAAAATAATCTCAGATATAGTACAACGCAATAACGACCTCGAGCAGTTCTCCTATATAATTTCACACAACCTCCGCGCCCCGGTAGCAAATATCCTTGGCCTCGTAAATATTATGCAAACAATTGGCATCGAAAAAGACGAAGTAAAAAACACAACTGAATTCCTCAGGATCGCCGCCCAAAACCTTGATCATGTCATCATTGATATCAACCACATACTCGAAATAAAAAATGATGTAAGCGCTAAAAGAGAAACAATAAATTTTCGCCAACTCTTAAATGAAATTCAATCTGCCATCAGCAACCGCATGGCTGATGAGCATGCTATAATAAATGCCGATTTTTCAGCTGCCCCCGAAATAATAACTGTAAATAGTTACCTCTATAGCATTTTTTACAACCTCATTTCAAACAGCCTTAAATACCACTGCCCCGGCACAGTACCTCTAATAGACATCACCAGCCTTAAAACAAGCACTGGCATCCGGATCATTTTTAATGACAATGGCCTCGGCATAGACCTCAAAAAAAATGGCGCTGATATTTTTGGTCTGTACAAGCGTTTTCATCATCATGTTGAAGGAAAAGGTATGGGCCTCTTCATGATAAAAACACAAGTAGAGTCGCTCGGAGGCAAAATTTCACTCACAAGCGAGGTAAATAAAGGCACGCAATTCATAATAGAATTCGAAACAAACGAAGTAAACTCCTGATTATCATGCAATTGGTGCCATCTCCGCATATCTACATATTTTAGGTATTGTTTAATTCACAAAACATATATATATTGCGTCCGCTAACATTTTAAAAGAATCATACGCCTATATAACGTTAGGTCCTTTTAATTTCACAACCATGAAAAATTTTATTGAACAAACACCTGAGGCCGCAAACATGATACTCTCCAACGCACATGGTGAAACATTATTTAATCTCAATGATGCTACCGAGCTTGACCTCTCAGGTATGCCGCCCGGCATATACATGCTCTCCATCTTCGACAAAGAAGGCCGGAAAATAAAAACAGAACAACTCAGCTACCTCGGCTGATCAAAGCAATATTAACTATTACATACTATCCTGCCCCCAAATCTTACTTTAACATACTTTTCTCCAAACCGGCATTTTTAAATAACCTATAAATTACATAAGTTTCGTAAATTTACCCCATGAAGCTTAGGCTACTTGCCATACTATGTGTACTATTTACCCTCTTATGTTCAGATGTGCACGCATCACATATTGTGGGCGGTGAGTTTACATACACATACCTTGGCGATAGCGCTTCCGGTGGCTTCACCTTTTATAAATACCAGGTTAACCTCAGCATTTATGAAGACTGCCTCACCGGCGACCCCGAAGCCATAGCCCAGGACAACCCCGCTTTTTTCAGCGCCTACAATATGCAAACCGGCCTCCTCACCGAGCTCGATACAAACATTTTTTACATCTCATCCATACAGGTACCTATCAACTTCAGTAACAGCTGCATAAGTAATATACCTGCCACCTGTGTCCTCAAAAAAACATTTTCAAAAGTATATGCCTTTAAGGCCAATCCTGCCGGCTACCTTATCGTATACCAGCGCTGCTGCCGCAATGCAAGCATCGTTAATATACAAAACCCCGGCAATGCGGGTTCCACCTATTACGCCACTATACCACCTACCGCCCTCAAAAACAACAGCGCAGTATTTAAAAATTATCCCCCACAGATCATTTGCCTCAACAACCCTCTATACTACGACAACTCCGCCACTGATGCCGATGCCGGCGATTCGCTCAGCTATGGCTTTACCTCCGCACTAGAGTATGGCGATCCAAGCAATGTAAAACCATACCCCAACCCACCACCCTACGATTCTGTTACCTACATACCACCCTATTCACCACAGGTACCTTTCACAGGCTTTCCGCCTATACAAATAAACCCTGCTACCGGCCTCATCACCGGCACCCCCAATCGTATTGGCCGTTATCTTGTGGCCGTTTATTGCCACGAGTGGCGCGGCGGTGTAATTATCAATACCATCCAGCGCGAGTTTCAGTTTGTGGTCACAGACTGCTCCAAAACCGTTGTCGCGGATATCCCCCAATACTCTACCCAGTTCAATACCTACATTGTAGATTGCCAGGGATACAACGTCAGTTTTGTCAACACCAGCAAGGGTGGTTTTGCCTATGGCTGGAACTTTGGCGTACCCGGCACCAACGCAGATACCTCCAACGCCTTCCAACCCACATTCACCTACCCCGACACCGGCACCTACACCGTAAAGCTCGTTGTAAATCCCGGCTCCACCTGCCCCGATAGCATATCACGGTTCGTAAAAGTATATCCCAAATTCACTGCCGCATTCTCCGATTCCGGCCAGCAATGCCCCGGCTCACCTATCAACTTCACAGACCTTTCTTCCGCCTCCGTAAAACCCATCAACTACTGGAAATGGAATTTCGGCGATGGCGATAGTTCATTCACCGAGAATCCCGTCCATACCTATTCCGTCGGTGGCACATTCAATGCCATACTTGTTTCCCAAACCTCCAAAGGCTGCATAGACACCGCATTCCACCAGGTGATCATAGAAACCTTCAAGCCATTTGCCGGCAACGACACCATCATTGTCAAAGGGTCAGATATCCTCTTCAATGCCATAGGTGGTATCAGCTATAGCTGGTCGCCATCCACCAATCTCAACTATACCGATATCTACAACCCCCTCGGCACCTACCCCGATACCGGCACATTCATTTATGATGTCCATGTCACCAGCGATTACGGTTGCTCCGGCGATGATACCATAAAAGTATTGGTAGTAGCTAATGCAGAGTTTGTAGTACCAAGCGCCTTCACCCCCAATGGCGATGGCAAAGACGATTATTTCCGCCCCATAGCAGTAGGCTATTCCACCATCAAATACTTCCGCGTATTCAACCGCTATGGCCAGCGCGTTTTCAGCTCCAACAGCTTCGAAGTAGGCTGGGATGGCACCTTCAACAACGCCCGTGCCGACATCGGCACCTACTACTGGGAGATCTCCTTCACCGACCGCTACGGCAAAGACGGCGTCATGAAAGGCGATGTAACACTGATAAGGTGATTACTTCAATTTGACTTTAAAAACACTTAACACAACGGACCTCTGCGCGGAGCAAAGCATAGCCTTGTGTGCAGGCTGCGACAAAGCAATCTCAAGAAGTGCATTTTTATTCTATTTTTACAAAGCCAATAATAAATGACAATAATGAAAAAAGTAATTGTAGGCTTATTAGTCTGTTGTTTTTTATTGGGGTGTAATGGTGCTATAATTGTGAGAAGGGTTACGACTTATTATTATTTAGTAGCCATAGATGCTGAAGAACAATTAGCGTTATCATACGCTATAGGTGGAGATGGCTCTGATATTAACTACATTATTACTCAAACAGTTTTTGCCGTTGGCTGTGACAGTAATTATCTAATAGCAAAACAACACCCTTCAAAATCTGGTAATCCATTCGTGGAAAATAAGTCAATCACAAACTATTATATTGTGCATCTTAATAAAGAATATGACGCGTTTAAAAGTACTGTAGGCCTCATAGGCCCACTTACAAAAGATGAATTTTATAAAAAAAGAAAAGAGTTAAATATTGAAGATATTAAATTTACTATCGTTTATAAAAATCTGGAGTAGATAGA
>CAIRZD010000323.1 GCA_903882965.1 uncultured Bacteroidota bacterium | reverse complement strand
TCATAATAAGTGCTGGCACTAATACCTGTAAAATTATACCCTGCCAGTGTAGCTCCAGGAATATCAGTAAATGTAACCCCGTCAGGCGAGGATTGCCATTGATAGGTAATGCCCCCCGCAATAGTATTGCCGCTAAGGCTCAATACAAACGGTGTTGTGCCATTGCCATAAGTTGGAGCTACTGCTGCAGCACCTGCTGTAGGAGTACCCGAACATGCAGCAGCACCAGTGCCGTTTACGGGTTCATTGAATGGCGATGTTAATCCGCCACCCGTAACAGTTACGTTCTCATTGTAAAACATAAATGCCGACGGATCAAACTGAACATATACTGTTGTTGCAGGCAGCGAGCTACCTGTATAAGGTATAGTATAAGGTACACTACTCCAGGTAATACCATCGCTTGAAACCAGGAAATCCGGCGCCGGAGGTGTAATGGTAAGACTACCAGTTGCGGGAACCAGGTATGAGCCGGTAACCGTGAAACTTAATGGAAATGAAGAAGTGCCTACCGTAACACCACCAAAAGCAAGTGATGTGGGCGCGGTTACAATAGTGGGTGGTGCCGGTAAGATATTTACTATATAATCCGCTACTGTACCACTATAGTATAAAGGATTTGTAAAACCGAATTGAATCTGACAGGGATCAAGATCAGTAGACAACGCATCAGTGAAAAAATCCTCCCATATACCGCGCATGCGCATCAGGTGCTCACCGGGTGTTGCTGTCAACGGAATCGTTACATTGAAATTGACAGGAAATGATGTAAATGATGTGCTGTAGCCAGATACAGGGGTTACTTCTTCCGACGGATCAAATGTACCATCATCATTAAAATCTATCCACACCTGCAATTCCTGGTTGGTTTGAATAGAACCGAATGTTGCGGAACTTGGATATGCGCTGCCGGGTTGGAGGTTTACCGGTGTCATTGCAGTCCTGTCTATATAACCGGTATTAGGGTCAACAGCTGAAGTAATACCCACATCACTTAATGTAGAACCTCCATAACCAGTAATATTAAAACCATCAACCCCATCAATTGCATTTCCGGACTCGCCACTCCATGAGGCTGATGTAGGGAAACAGCTTGGCGTAGGAATAAGTGCGGCAAGGGCTGATGTCGATGTTGCTGTTGCATATGTGGGGCAGGTCTCAACACACTCATAGTAAGTGCTGGCACTAATACCTGTAAAATTATATCCTGCAAGTGTAGCTCCCGGAATATTAGTAAATGTAATGCCATCAGGCGATGATTGCCATTGGTAAGTAATACCACCGGCAATAGTGCTTCCGGTAAGGCTCAGCGTAAAAGGAGTCGTAGCATTTCCATATGATGGACTTACTACTGTAGCACCTGCAGTTGGCGTACCCGAGCAAGCGGCTGCACCAGTGCCATTTACAGGTTCATTGAATGGTGATGTTAAGCCCCCGCCGGTAACAGTTACGTTCTCATTGTAAAACATAAATGCAGACGGATCAAACTGTACATACACTGTTGTTGCCGGGAGTGCCCCGCTTGTATAAGGTATAGTATAAGGTACACTGCTCCAGGTAATACCATCGCTTGACACCAGAAAATCCGGCGCAGGGGGAGTTATTGTGAGGGTACCAGTTGCCGGTAAAAGGTATGAGCCGGTAACTGTAAAGCTTAATGGGAATGAAGAAGTACCTACCGTAACACCGCCAAAAGCAAGTGATGTAGGTGCAGTAACGACAGTAGGTGGAGGGGGTAATATGTTTACAAGGTAATCTGCTACAGTACCGCTGAAATACTGAGGGCCAGAAAAGTCAAATTGATTCAGGCAGGGATCAAGATCAGTGGACAAAGCATCTGTTGCATAGTATTCAAATATACCGCGGATGCGCATCAGGTGCGTGCCGGGTGTGGATGTCAGTGGAATGGTAATATTAAAATTGACAGGAGTAGAAGTAAATGATGTACTATAGCCGGACACCGGCGTTACTTCTTCTGACGGATCAAATGTACCATCATCATTAAAATCAATCCATACCTGCAATTCCTGGTAATTTGTAGCATTGCCAAATGTTGCCGAACTGGCATAAGTACTGCCTGGCTGCAGGATCACCGGTGTCATTGACGTTCTGTCCAGGTAACCTGTAGAAGGGTTAGCGGCAGAAGTAATACCAACATCGCTCAATGTAGAACCGCCATAACCTGTGATATTAAAACCATCTACCCCGTCAAATATTGAAGAAGCAGATTCGCCAAGCCATGAAGAACCCGAAGGGAAGCAGGACAGAGCAGGGATATATATTGCAAGAATTGAGGTGGATGTGGACGTAGAAAATGTGGGGCACGTTTCAATACATTGGTAATAAGTATTAGCGCTGATACCTGTAAAGCCATAGGTTGCCAGCGTAGCGCCGGGGATATCCGTAAATGTAATATTATCCGGTGATGATTGCCATTGATAGGTTATTCCGCCTGAAACAGTACTTCCAGATAGTGTGAGCGTAAATGACGTAATGGGGTTCCCAAAACCTGGGGTCACCACTGCGGTACCAGCAGTAGGTGTGCCTGTACATGCTGTAGCGCCGGTACCGGATACAGGCTCATTGACTGTTGAGATTAAACCACCACCAGTGATAGTTACGTTCTCACTATAGTTTGTAAGAGCGCTTGGATTAAACTGCACATACACCGTTGTAGCTGCTAAGGTGCCACCTGTATAAGGTATAGTGTAAGGTATGCTGCTCCACGAAAGGCCATCGCTTGACACGAGAAAATCCGGGGATGGAGGGGTTATTGTAAGGTTGCCGGTTGCAGGAGCAAGAGCTGAACCTGTAACCGTAAAACTTTGCGGTATTGAAGATGTACCTGTTGCAACACCTCCGAACGCAAGATATGTCGGAGCTGTTATTACTATAGCAGGAGGTACAATTATTGTAGCGCTATAATCATGTACATCACCATATAAATAACCAGATGCGCATGGGTCTATATTTGGATAAGTGGAGCAGCAACCATTAAAGTCGAGTACAACTCTCATCCGGTAAGTGCCGGTACTTACTCCGGCAGGTATGCTGGCTGTAAATGTACCTGATGGGGCCAACCCGTTTATTCCACCTATAGATTCACTTAGCTCGAATATACCATTGTTATTAAAATCGATCCATAGCTGAGCATTATCTACATTAACGGCAAAACCCGAAGCAATAGTAACAGTATAATTCCCACCCTGCGCAAAAGTAACAGACATGAAACCGCTATTGTCTTCATATCCTGAACCACTGCATCCTGTAGCATCATTGATCGAAGTCCCTAATTCACCGTTTACGGCAAAGCTTGCTACATCAATTGCATATGTAAAACAAGCATCTGAAGGGTCTGTAAAACTCGGCGTGCAATATTGTGCTGTAGATTTCTGGGCAAATAAAAATGTTACGAGAAAAAAAAATATAACTTTCTTCATGGCTAAATTTTTAGAAAATAATAACAATAAGTTAAAATAAAGTTAACCCAAAATAATTTGGAAATTGTGATCCGACAGCAAAATCTAAAAAATATATTTTTTGACTACTCGTATTCCATGTATTGTTATCACTTTAGCAAATAAAAACAACCTCATATACTAATGTTATATTTTCAAAACGTATATTTTAATAAAAAAAATAAAATATGTCATTGAAATGCATGCAAAATCTGTGCTAACCAGCATGATTATCAATCAGTTTTTGAAATAAATCTAATTGAAAATTGGACTATATGCCATAAGGTAAAATATGATTTTTGGTGAAATATTTTATCAATCTTTATTTCACACCTTCCCACCACGGAAGAAATTGTTGCGAAGTGTTTTTAAGGTCTACCTGTTCTCCTATCATTGGTGTAATTATCACGAGGCTTTCGTCCTGGTTGATGGCTGTTATGGTTTTTAGCGGGGCATCCCAATCATGATTTGCGAGCGCGAATTTTGAAGAGTGAACGGGTAATAGCCTATTGGCCTTAAGGTCGGTCGCGGCCTGTAACACTTCAGCAGGCTGCATATGAATGTATTTCCAGCTTTTATCGTACTGCCCATTCTCGAGTATAGCGAGATCGAAAGGACCAAAAGTTTTGCCAGTTTCTGCAAAGTGCTTGTCGTAACCACTATCTCCACCAACGAAAATATTCATGGTGGGTGTTTTTAAAACAAAAGAAGTCCATAATGCCTGATTACGTTTAAAGCTACGACCAGAAAAGTGACGGGCGGGAATTGTATGCACTATGAAGCCATCATCCAGTAATATCTGCTCATTCCAGTCTTTTTCGATAACAATGTTTTTATCAAAGCCCCATCGCTCGAAATGTTCGCCTGTCCCGAGGCTACATATCACTTTCTTGATCTTAGGCTTTAGCTCCATGACAGTCTTATAGTCAAGATGATCCCAGTGATCATGAGAAATGAAGAGGTAATCAATCACCGGAATATCTGAGGGTGTATAGCGGTCTGAGCCAGCGAATGCTTTTGTAGTAAATGAAAATGGAGATGCATGACCACTAAAGACAGGATCTACAAGGATTCGTTTGCCATCGACCTGCATAAAATAAGATGAATGTCCGAACCATACCAGTACATCTTTGCCTTTATCAAGGCTGATGAGGTCTGTTTTTTTAGACGGTATTACATCTATGGGTTTCACTCTTTTACTTTTACCGAAAATGAATTCTTTTAGCACGGAATAATACGTGGCGCCTTCGGTGAGGTCCGGGGTAATACTTTGGTTTTGAAATGAACCATTTTTATAGTTGGATGATGCCTGTACCTGTTTAAAACGCATGCCAGATGGCGGCCGGCCAAATTTGGGCTGACGAATAACAATGGCTCCGGTGACTATAAAAGCTATAATGATAATTAAGACTATTAACATGGGTTGTTTATTGTTTTCAATGATTAATTCAACTCGGCATTTACCTCATAAGGCTTAACATTAGTTTGTCAAACATTCTATCGGATAAGATACTTTTTACAAAGAGTATAAGTTTTGCCCGCCTCCGGTAGCGTATCTTGTTTTAGGACGGCTCGCAATAATTGCCTTTACAATAGTCTTTGCAACAACTATGGGTTTCGATCCCATCTTATCTGCATTCTCAAACATTTTGGCGTGCTTGCGGGTAAGCTCCTGGTAAGCGGTATTACCGGATGTTTTGAGCATATGCTCGCGGGCAATTCCGGCCCATTCTGTTATAATAGCTCCGGGCTCTATGATGACCACATCAATACCAAACTCCCGGAGTTCCATTCGCAAGCTATCGCTAAGCCCCTCTACAGCATACTTAGTGGCATGATACCATACGCCGTGCGGCTCTCCCAATTTGCCCCCTATAGACGAGATATTGATGATACGGCCAGAACGCTGCCTGCGCATTTGCGGCAACACCAGTTGTGTGAGTCGGGCCATACCAAAAATGTTTACTTCAAACTGGTACCGGGCCTCAGAAAGCGGTACATCTTCTAGTGCGCCATATGAACCATAGCCAGCATTATTGAGTAGCACATCTATGCGGCCTTCTGCTTGCAATATTTCGTTAATCCCTTTTACCATAGATGCTTCATCGGTTACATCCATTGCCAGAAGTTTTATGCCTGACTGTTTTAACTCCTGCATTTTTTCTGCCCTGCGGGCAGCACCGTATACTGTATATCCTTGCAGTACTAATAGTTTGGCTGTTTTCTTACCTATGCCTGAAGAGGCTCCTGTTATTAATGCTACTTTGCTCATTTGGGCTTTGATTTAATTAAATATTTTGATTGACTAATCACTCAATAATATGTCTAAAAAAAAGTTAAGTTATCATTGACCATAACATCTCGAACGAATCACTGATCACTTGATGCTGTTTGGCTTTTGAAAAATTGCTTGTAATTAAATATTGATTGATACCATAAGTATGGCTACTAATGAGTGTAAACAAAAGCCCCACCGGATGTGACTTGATAATCTTGTCTTTCATTCCCCTATGCAGCATATCAAAATAAGGTTTTAAAGATTCTTCTATCTCCAGCGGGGCGATCAAAGAGAGGAAGGGCGATGTCTTGAACTGTTCTACGAACAGGAACTCCAACTTATTATCCTGTGCCCAGTAAAGAGATGCAAGGAACTGCTCTTTGAGTATGTTTTTAAATGTTTTTTGCTCTTTAGCGCTCTCAAAAATATATGTTGACATGCGGGTTTTAATATCAACATATAATGCTATAATGAGTTCGTCCTTTGTAGTGAAGTAATGAAACAGCGTTCCATTGGCTACACCTGCTTCTTTAGCTATCATGCTGGTAGGCGTACCATGAAATCCATACTCAACAAAGAGTTTTAAAGCCGCGTCTAATAATTTTCTCTTCTTGTCCATTCACTAATGACTGACTAAACAGTCGGCAAATATAAATCAGATATTCGGAACAAAAAAATAATTTGTAAAAATGACGGCATTGAACCTAGGTCCCAAGCATAAAATAAATATCCACAAGTACTGAGAAAATTATTCCTTTTTTTATTTTAGGGCTATATTTGCAAAAAACATTGCAATATATTCTATTGCGATGTTTTATATATGCAATAAACTTACCAACAATAATAAAAAAATGAACAAGAATAAGAATA
>CAIRZD010000322.1 GCA_903882965.1 uncultured Bacteroidota bacterium | reverse complement strand
TCATTATTGTTATATAAAACGACTTTAGTCCCGGCTACATAATCACCAATTCTTCGATCCGGATTAATTAATGTTACTACAAATTCAATAGGCCAAATTGCAATAAATAAATTCCTTATTAAGCACCTGAGTGGGGTAGCAACGATGTCGGTTTTATAATTTACAACTTGCAATCCTGTAATTCTTTTACCAAAACTTCTACCATCAAATGAGTCTTTTAGAAAATACATGGTGAATCCAATTAGTATTGCATAAATAAAACTCCCAATAAAAATAAAATCTTGATAGTTATGGGTATTATTTATAGTGTGGAATATACTGATTAATAATACAGGTATGCATATTATACCACAACAAAAAGACATAATAACATGATCTAAAATCATTGATCCTATCCTTACACCGGGAGATATGGATGTCTGCATGACTTTTATTGTTCCCATCACAAATGAGTCCCCCTTTTTTTCAGGCACTTCGCCAGTTAAGTTTTGGAGTTCAGTAATGAAGATAATTTTTTTCTTCATTAAGCTGTAATAAAAGTCCTTTTGAAATTTTCCGAAGATTATTTATTCCATACCGATGCCTGGCTGTGGTCACTTGTGTCATATCCGAAATCATCGACCATAGCGGTGGCTGTGTCTATAATTTCATAAGCCATGTGAATGGAACCAAATTGGCCATAAGTAGTATTACTGTATATATAACCTTTGCCAAAGACAACTTTACCCTGCAATTCCTGGTTAGGGATAATAATAGTATCATTATCAATTAGCGCATGAACTGGCACAGTAAAATAGTTGAAGAAGTTTACAATCACCACCCCGGTAATACTGTTATCGTTTTCTATGCTAAGCGGGTATTGCGATGCAGCAGTAATACTCCCTTTTTCAAAAGCAGACCAGTTGCCAAGGAATTTACCACGCGATACTGTTTCACAAGTAGTGCCTTCATACCCGCTGGGGCATGAGCATATCCCACCTTTGCAAACACCTCCGTTTAGGCAAGTAACACTTGCACATGAATCAATCGGTAATATCGGTGTTGTGGAATTTGAATGGCGGTAGCAACTGAACAATACCAAGCTGATAAATAGTAAAAGAAAGGACCTCCTCATATAATTTAAAAGGTTAAGACCGGTGTATAGGCACTATATCATACTCAGATACCTTATATACAAAGATAGCTAAAATTAGCAATCATGGCTTAGGCCTTTCAGTTCTGGCCGAGTGTCCTTTTTCATGTACTCAGCATACAAAATACCAGACCTCACTTTTCAGGCAATCTCTACGATATAGCTTTCAAAATGATCAATTGCAGTACAGCCGCTAAAATCACCAAAAAGCCCCCGATAATTATTTTCGATAGATAATTCATGATATAAGTTTTTGCAGGTTACAAAGTCACTCCACTCGCACCATAGTGCCATGCACTATGTTTCAATAACCCTCATACTTATATAGGCTGCTTTTTTAAAGAAAATGTTAGGATGCTAATTAAATAATTATTATCATTATGTGAAAAGCGCTGTTTATCATAGCCAATCACAAATCCTTCAATCCGCTGATCCTTTAATCTAGGTTCAGACATACAGGCAGGCTTGTAACATTTCTCCACTTATCGTATCTAATATTGTAGTAAAAGCGCAAAATCGGCTCATTAATGGACTTTGAAGAAATATACATGCAGTATTCGCCCCAGGTTTTCAGGGTGTGCATGGGTTATATCAACGACTATGAGCATGCGCGCGATCTTACTCAGGAAACCTTTATCGCAATATGGCAAAATCTTTCTTCATTCAAAAATCAGTCCAAAATAAGCACCTGGATATTCCGGATAGCTACCAATAACTGTTTGCGGGCGATCGAAAGGTCTCAGCGCACCAAAACCACTACTGAACTCCCGTTTCATTTGCCTGCCCCGCACGAAGAAACGCAGGAAGAAAAACTGGCCTTCTTATACAGTTGCGTATCAGAACTCGAAGAAACAGATAGGATCATTATATCGCTCTTGCTCGAAGATCTGCCGCAGGCCGAGATAGCCGCCATCGTGGGCCTGAGCGATGTGAATGTGCGCGTAAAGATCCACAGGATAAAAGATAAACTGGCCATTAAATTTAAAGAGCATGGACAATTTAACTGATTTAAAAAAAATATGGCTTTCTGCAAAAACAGATAGCTTGCCGGGTGCATCAGAAATGCTGCACATGGTAAAAAAATACCGCAGCACTAACCTTGTGAAAAAAATAGCCCTTATCATAGCCGCTATTTTGCTTACGGCACTGATGGTGTCAATTGTATTTCTTTACAAGTCGTCAATGCTCACCACAAGGGTAGGCGAGGCTATGATTATTCTTGCAGGCATTATGCTCGTGTATACAAATGCCCGGTCGCTTGGCAGGCTGCATCGCATAAAAGACAATACCAATAAGGAGTTTATAGCCTATCTGGAGCAGGTGCAACGCAATCGCATCTACTATCATAAAAAGACGCAGGTAGCCGGTCTGCTGCTTACGTCCATCGGCTTGCTGCTCTATATCTATGAGTTGGTTTGCAAAAACTTTTTACTCTGCTTATCTGCATACACTACACTCTTTATCTGGCTGCTTATCAACTGGCTTGTTATCCGCCCCCGTGCTTATAAGCGCCAGGCACGTAAACTTGAAGAAACAATAAATAAAATGGCTCAGGTATCTAAACAATTTTAAAAATACAGTTTCATGAAAAAGAAAAAAACATCACGCACTACACAGCTATTCATATCACTTGGTCTTGTGCTTACTTCCGGTACGTTCATCGTACACAGTGAGTTTCCCTCAATCCCCGATTTTGTACGGGGAGCGCTCGTGGGCTTAGGATTAGGCCTGATGATCATAGGGCTCGTTAAGCAAAGAAAAGAAGGAGCACCATGTATGTCCAGTGCAGACTCTAAAGATAATTCGCCACAAGTTTGATGTTGATCTTAGATATCAACACATGATCCAAAGAATATCAACTGATATTTTTGTAGAAAAACGCTTGCCATATATATTATTCGCTATAACCATAAAAAATCTACACTATTTCAACACTACTTTCAAACTTTAACCAGGGCTTTTTAGGTAAACGGATGGTTTGCAATTTGATTGTATTGGTCGGATTGGCTAATTGATTTATCTGCTCTGAAGGCCGGAAACCCTTTTCCGGTGTGCATTTGCAAAGGCGCAGAATTGTTTTGTTTAAATAGGTGTATACACTTTTTAAGCGCATTCACATCCCTTCCCGAAATTTACATTTTGCTGCACAGCATTAATCGCTTTTCGGGCTATCGCTTGAAAATTTACTTATGGTATTAACAGCAAAAAAAGTTCTTTGACTTACGGGAAACAAGAAAGCCCAATTTATACAAACTAAAACATCTGTATAAAACTACACCCACACATTGTTGATGTGCGGGTGTAAAATGATATTAACGATAACCTTTTTTCAACACGAATTAGCTAAAACGATTCACGCTCCGGCAAAAATCGCACAGCGTGACAATTGTGCAACATTTTGAGGTAAAATGAGACATTTTGGGACATTCACTACTTACCCTTCGGAGGTTCCATTATAGTGCCGCATTTTTTACAGGTGCGTTTTTCTACATCATTGTAAAAGCGGTTCATAATTGGTGGCAACTGCGCTACAATATCGGTGATATTGGCAAACTCTTCATAAAGTTTTTCATCGCAGTTTTCGCAAAACCACATAAAGCCATCAAGCTCTTCTGTCTTGCGTTTTATCTCTATCACTAGGCCAATAGTGTCTGCACCTCGTTGGGGAGAGTGTGGTGTGCGCCCCGGCAATAAAAACATATCGCCCTGTTTTATAGGAATGTCCACTATTTTCCCATCTTCCTGGATACGCACTACTACATCGCCTTCTAACTGGTAAAAAAGTTCTTCACCTTCATTAAAGTGAAAGTCTTTACGGCTGTTAGGCCCGCCCACAACCATTACAATAAAGTCGCCGGCTTCAGTATATACACATTGGTTACCCACTGGTGGTTTCAGCAAATGGCGATGTTCTTCTATCCATTTATTGAGATTGAAAGGACGTTGTACCGGCATATATTTTTAGTTAAAAGAGTTAAGTGGTTTAAAATTTGGAATCAGCTAATTATCAAATTAGCTGATAAGCTAATTATTTAAGTATTTTCATTTTCACGGTTTCAATACGCGTATCCGTTACAAGCAATATATCAAATTCATACTTGCCAAGAATGATGCGTTCCTTTATTTTGGGTATCGTCTCATGTTCAGTAATTATATACCCCGATAAGGTTTCAGATTCATCCGTCGGGAAAGTAAAGCCATATTTTTCATTCAAAAAATCCAGCTCCAGTCGCCCCGAAAAAATGTACTCATTTTCAGAGATTTGTTTCTCTACATGTTCCTGTTCATCATACTCATCATTTATGTCGCCAAAAATTTCCTCTAGTACATCTTCCATGGTTACAATACCTGCAGTGCCGCCAAATTCGTCTATCACCCATGCAATGCTTTTGCGTTCTTTGGTAAAACGATTCATAAGGTCTACCGCACTCATCGCTTCCGGAACCGGTGTTATGGTATGCAGTATTTCTCTTATGCTCACGGGGCGGCGGTTAAGGTCCAGGTGGTGTATGTACCCAATAATATTGTCTATACTGTCATCATATACAATGATCTTTGACAGCTTGGTGTTTATAAATTTCGCCCGTGCATCACTAATAGATGATGTTACATCTATACCCTCTATCTCGTTGCGGGGCACCATGCATTTGCGTATCCGTACATTCACCAGGTAAAGTGCATTCTCAAAAAGTTCGGCATTGACCTCGCTTGTTTCATTTTCATGCCCATGCATACTTTGTTTCACAAATAATTCCAGGTCAACCCGGTTAAATACCTGCTTGTTATCTTTGATTCGGACATTAAAAAGGTATTTAAGAATGAATTCTGAAATAGATACAAATACTTTAGCCACCGGGAAAAATATCCAGTACATTACCAGCATCGGTACGCTGAAAATAGTAAGTACAGCTTCGGCTTTAGAACGGAAGATTGCCTTAGGCAGGAACTCAGCAAAAATAAGGATAACGATGGTTGCTATCAATGTATCCAAAACCAATTTCGGGTATTCGGACAGTTCAATATTATAATTATGGAGTAACTTAGTAGTAACGTCTGATGCGAGCAGTCCATATACAACTACCAGTACATTTACACCTACAAGACTTGTTCCAATGAATTCAGATGGATTTTCCATAAAACGGGCAAGTATCTGTCCCGAGAATTTCCCCTGTTTTTTACGCAATTCAATATTTAGCTTATTAGCCGATATGAAAGCGATTTCTGTACCGGCAAAAAAACCTATCAGCAGAATACACCCTAAAATGTATAGTAGCAGATGCGATATATCCATAAGTAGCCAAAGATAATAAAAAAGTGGGGAGTGAAAAGCAGGTTATATTTTACGTTTCTTAAAAAGCAAATTTTTAGTGTATTTTGCCTGTCAACGGGTGATTTATACCAATGAAATACATTTTTAGGCTGTAATTTTATCAAACTACGTTTTTTGAAAAAAAAGGTTGAATATTTACCCAACCAAAATAATATTTACAAATGTCTTGTATAGTAGGAATATTTCCTTTAATTTGCTGAGGAATTAATTACAGAGAAAATTTTATTGTTTTTTATAAAAGACTAAAAGATGAAGAAATTAATACTTGGAGTAGGTGTAGCTGTATTGTTTGCAGGGTCAGTAAAAGCACAGGATGTACACTTTACTCAATATTTCACATCACCTCTTACTTTAAATCCTGCTATGACGGGGCTTGTTGAAGATGACCTTCGGTTTGCTGCTGATTATCGTTCGCAATGGTCATCAGTTTCTCCTAATCCTTATATTACCGGAACGCTTTCATATGATATGGCTATTCTTAAGGGTAAATTACCTGAAGGTGATGCTATTGGTATTGGATTATTAGGGCTGTATGACAAATCAGGGTCCGGTGGGCTTACGAATGAAACAGTAGGGCTTTCTCTTGCTTATCATAAAGCTTTTGGATACGACAAGTTGCAACATATATCTTTTGGTTTACAGGTTGATCTTGTGCAAAAAAGCCTTGATTTTGCCAAATTAACTTTTGAAGATATGAATCAACCCGGTTTAGGACTTATTGGCCCTACTAACGAGGTATTCCATTCCAACCAGATCACGTATCCTGACTATAATGCAGGGCTAATGTATTCAGGCAAGGTTGCAGATCATGTTACCGCTTACCTGGGTTATTCTTATTATCATCTCACACAGCCGGTAGAAACGTTTATGAATTCTCCTAAAGATCCAACTATCCATGCCCGCCAGACAGGGTATATGGGTGCTTCATTTGAGATGAATCCCAATACTGTTTTGTATACCAGCGCCTTGTTTCAAAGCCAGGCTTCTGCTACTGAGGTGCTAGTTGGAGCTGCCGTAGGGTTCATTTTAAACCCCGGTCATGATGCTGAGTATCAAAAAAATACTATTTTCTATCTTGGTGGCTGGTATAGGTATGGCGATGCTGTTGCTCCTTATGTAGGTATAGAATGGTCTAAAATGCGTATAGGTTTTAGCTATGATGTCAATGTTTCAAGTTTCACTCCTGCCACAAGCGGTGTTGGTGCATATGAAATATCTCTCATTTATTTCGGTCGCATCAATAAACATGAAAGAAATCCACAATATTCATGGTCTTGCCCCAAATTATGGTAAGATTTACATAGAGTTTATTTCTAAACCGGCTGCGTAAGCCGGTTTATTTTTTTTATAACCCTTTCCCTTTACTTACAAACTTGTTTCCCTTTATATAAAATCTATAAGGCAGTAATGCATCTTCCTTTGCATATGCAACGCCTATACGAGTGGTCGCAATAATATCTTTGTCTGCTATTTTGATCCCTTTTTCTATAAATATATCCGGGCCCAGTAATGAAATTCCTGTATGTGACGTATAAATACCCAAGGCTTGGCTCATAGCTCCAGGCCCAGCAGTTAAAGCAGGTGTAAGTTTATCTTTGCCGCGTCTTTCGAGCATTGTTTCTATTCCTTCCTGCGGCTCTATCGCTCGTATAAGTATTGCATGAGGAATATCGTGCACATTGGTGACTACATTAAAAAGATGGTGTATTCCATAACACAAGTATACATAGGCTGTTCCTCCCTGCATATACATAACTTCTGTACGTGCTGTTCGCCTTCCTCCATGTGCATGAGATGCTTTGTCGCTGGTGCCTATGTATGCTTCAGTCTCCACAATAATGCCGGATGTTCGTATGCCATCAAAATTTGTAACCAAAAGCTTGCCCAGAAGTTCCCGGGCTATTTTTATTACATCTTTGCGGATATAAAATGATTCAGGCAAAACCATTGTCAAATGTAATTTGTAATTTGGATCGTTATCTAAAATTTTAAAATTATGAGCGCCATAAGCACACTTTACCTGATTCCTATACCAATAGCAGAGGGCGCGCTGGAAACGCTGTCGGCTGAAGTTGCCGATCATACAGGGAAAATTACGCATTATTTTGTAGAAAATGTGCGTACGGCACGTAGGTTTTTACGGTCATTGCATCCTGATCTGATAATAGACAGTCTTAGTTTTTCTGAAATAGACAAACATAGCGGGCCAGATATTTCATTGTTTCGGGCATGGTTGAAAGAAGGCCATATAATTGGTATTATGAGCGAGGCAGGTTGCCCGGGTATTGCTGATCCGGGTTCGGAGCTGGTAAGCATAGCTCAAAATATGAAAGTAAGGATCGTTCCGCTTGTTGGGCCTAATTCTATAATCCTTGCATTGATGGCTTCAGGGCTAAACGGGCAAAGTTTTTGTTTTACCGGTTATATACCTGTTAAAGACCCTATGCGCAGTAAGCGTATAAAAGAATTGGAAGCCAACTCAATAAAAGAAAAACAAACGCAGATATTTATTGAAACGCCTTATCGTAATGACCACTTGCTTGCAGACTTATTGAAGCATTGTAACAATAGCACCCGAATTTGTATTGCGCAAAATATTACAGGCTCAGATTCATTTATAAAAACAAAAACGGTTATTGAATGGAGTAAAGAAATTCCTGTGCTGGGAAAGGCACCTGCTGTATACCTTATGCTTGGATGAGTAGCATAGCTTGTAAAAAAATCACTTTACATTTCTTCCTTTCCATTTATAGCCACCAGCAAAACCAAGAAACCCTGCAACGACTATATACAGGATATGTAGTGGTTGCAAAAATGGGAAATACATTAATACCCACTCCCTTCTGAAAAACCGTGCTACCAATATAATGAATACATATTCGGCAAGTATCTTTACTAGAAGCATCAATCCGGCTATATACCATAACGCAGAATTGAAAAAGCCACCTATTGTCAATACGAGGAATGAAGCATTGAATAAGTATACCAGAATCAAAATAAGGGTGAGCCGTATATCCTTATACTTTCCTGATTTCGAAGCCCAGCGGATACGTTGCTGGAGGAAACTGCCCCAACTGGGTTGTGGGGAAGTAGACACTATAACATTGGGTGATTTGAGGTAGGATATACTGCCGGGGTAAAATTTATTAATTTTCGTCATCAGCAGGTAGTCATCTCCTGAGGCAAGATGTTCCATCCCCTCATAGCCGCCTATAAATTCATAAGCAGACTTGCGGAATGCGAGATTTGCACCATTGCTCATATTGCCGAGATGTAGTTTATGTGCGGCGGCAGTGATGCCCTGCATGCTCATAAAGTCGATTAGCTGAAACAATTGCAGAATACTGTGATTTGAGTAATAAATGACAGGAGCGACAATCATAGAAGGGCACTCTATCTCAAAGCATGCCGCTATATGCATTAGCCACGCATTCGGCACCACGCAATCTGCATCAGTTGTGACGATGAGCGCGCCGTTACTATTGGAAATACCAGCAGCTATGGCTGCCTTTTTGAATGCATTGACTTGCTGACCTATATATAGATGATCTGCCAGGCTAATGCAGCGAACATTTTTATCAGTATATTCCTGTACAACTTCCACAGTATTATCTTCTGAGTGGTCATTGACTACAATTATCTCGTAAAGCTCGTGAGGGTATTTTTGAGCTAAAATAGATTCCAGACATGCGCCAATGTTACTTGCTTCGTTACGAGCAGGTATGATGACAGATATTTTGGTATAGGGTGCATAAACAGGAGGTAATCTAAAATCTTTTTGCTGTGTCCATCCTTTAATATATGCAAGCATCAACAGGATATATCCGGCTGTCAGGAGCATACAAATAGAGATGGTAAGCAGCATTATCATAACAGGGAGTTGGCTATTTGTCTGGCATTTTCATTGTCAAATATACGGTGTCCTTTATCTAATATATATAGTTGCACAGAGTCAAGGCCTGCTTTGAATCTTTTGCCAAGCGCAGGGGGCATTATTTTGTCGTGTGCTCCCATAAATATGGATACAGGGATATTGTATTGGGATATAGCAGCCTTTAACTTTTCGGGGGCAGGAATGAGGTCGCTGAGGCCGAGCCATACGTGTAATAATAACTCCCGATTTTCAGCGGATGACAACGACTGCATCACAAATTTATGTCTGCGGGCATCGACAAGATCTTTTTTCTTTAACCAGTTCAATAACTTGAAGTATAGCGTAGGTTTTTCAAGCATGTGCCGGAATATTTTTTTACCAAAATAAGTGCGAGTGAAAAATGAATAGTAAGCGTTTACTTCCAGCCCATCTGTGGCTAAAAGTGTAACCCGGTCTATGCTTACGGGCATTAGCTCCACAATAGTAAAACAAATCCTACCACCAAGACTATAGCCCAAGAGTGAAATTTTTTCTACCCCATATTCTTCTTTTACATGATCCACAAGAAAGACCAGGTCTTTTTTGGTAAGCGGAGTGATACCCCATTTACTATTGCCGTGATGCGGCAAATCAAAAGATAGAATTGTGTATTCGTTATGAAGGTATTGTTCAATCGCGGTAAATATAGTTGCATCGTTTGCAAAGCCATGAAATTCCATCAAAATTCGCTGGCCGGAGCCTACTTTGCGGTAGTGTAATTTTTCTTTGCCAATTAAAATATACCCGTTACTCATAGATTTATGTAAAGGTCCTCAATTCTATTAATAATTTAAGCTTCATCTTACTCACATAAGACAATGAGATGATCCTAGCGATAAGAATCATAGATTCGGCCCAATTATATATTCAATAATTTACTTTGTAGTCGTTTAATGCTTGCAAAATTGTGTAATCAGACTTAAAAAATAAAATTAGCCAAGTGTTATTTCAAAGTTGTAACCCATTTATCAATGTTTATTTCGAGAAGCAAATTTGCTATACTGATATAAAGGGTATAAGGCTGTTTTATTTTGACATTTAATAAAAAGGGAGTTAAATGTTTTTGGATTTCAAGAGATTGAAATTTTATATTGGCATAATATTCAGTTAATGTTGGCTGCTTTCCTTTGCAGGTTAATAAGCAGTTGACTCTATGAAATACCTCAAATTTTGCAATGTTCTTTGTTTAATGATTTGTTACATTCTCATTTCATACAATGCGTTTTCGCAATGCGACACGGGTATTGCACCTACTTATTCTTCATCCTGCGCTTATGAATATTTTACATCAATAACAGCTTCGGGGGCTTCTGTGATCTCAAGTATCAGTGCAGGCAATAGTTCCTGCACGGTAACTTACATTGATGATTTCAGTCAGGGAGTCATTGCGCCGGCGGGAGCTACTGTTACTTTGAATTGTACGCGAACAAACACAAGTACATATACCGCGTGGCTTTCTGTGTATGTTGACCTTAATCATGATGGGATTTTTGAGGCTTCAGAACTGGTTGGGTCAACCTACAGGTTCATTTCCGGCGTAAATTCCTATGCATACAATTTTACGATTCCAACTACCGGGATTACAACCGGTGTAAATCTGCCAATGCGTGTTTTTTTGACTGAAACTTCAGCAACTGGGCCATGTAACGGAACTTATGGGCAGACCTATGATTTTTATTTAAAAGTTTGCCCGACAGTAAATATAACATTATCACCAACTTCATCAGGCAGCTTTTGTAAAGGAAGTACAGGGATATCGTTTACTGCCAGCGGTGCCGGAGCTGGGGGTACTTATACATGGGCGCCAGCTTTAGGGTTGTCAGCAACAACAGGTGCTGCAGTGACAGCTACCCCAACTGTTTCTACCGTTTATACAATAACCGGCACGCAAGCCAATGGATGTCCGGGTACCACAACTGCTTCAACTACTGTAAATCCGTTGCCAACAGCATATACAGTTTACGGAACAAGTGGATATTGCGCGGGTACTTCCGGGTCGGATGTTGAATTGGGTAATTCGCAAACAGGTATCACCTATCAATTATATGATGGAAGTACACCGATCGGCGCTACTATAGCCGGTGTGACAGGTGTTCCAATCGTTTTTGGAACATATCCTGCAGGTACCTATACCGTTTTGGCAACTAATCCAATTACTGGATGTACAAATAATATGACGGGCTCAGCGATCATTACGCTTGATCCATTGCCGGGCCCTATTTCGGGTACGACTACTTTTTGTTCGCTTTATACAACAGCATTAACAGATGCCACGAGTGGAGGAGCATGGAGCAGCAGCAATACATCTGTTGCAACAGTTGATATATCTTCAGGGGTTGTCAGCGGGGTTGCCGGCGGGACATCACTTATTACTTATACGATCATATCCACAGGGTGTTATGATACAACCACTGTAACTGTTAATTCTCTATCGGCTATCACAGGTAGTGAGTTTGTTTGCATGGGCTCTACTATTAGTTTAAGTGATGCAACAACAGGAGGTGCATGGAATAGCTCGAATACCAGTGTTGCAAATGTAGACGGATTTGGTAATATCTCACCCGTAGGTCAAGGGACCACAACGATTTCTTATTCGTTACTTAGCGGCTGTGTAGCAACAGCGATTATAACCGTTAATCCGCTTCCGGGTGTTATTACAGGGACCATGACAGTATGCGTCAACTCCACTACAACATTGACGGATAGCCCCGGCGGCGGAACATGGACGAGTAGCATAGGCAGCGTTGGTACTATTGGTTCAGTTTCAGGTATTGTTACGGGTATCGGATCAGGGGTTTCAAATATAGTTTATACGTTGCCAACAGGTTGTTCAATAAGTAGCGCTGTTACAGTTAATGCGCTGCCAACCGGTATCACGGGTATAGCTATTTTTTGTATGGGGTCAACCACATCGTTGACGGATTTTACGGGTGGTGGTGTCTGGAGCAGTTCTAATGTGGCAGT
>CAIRZD010000321.1 GCA_903882965.1 uncultured Bacteroidota bacterium | reverse complement strand
GATCTGCAATGTGGATTTTATATTGTAAACTTGCTAGATACCTCATACTAAACAATTTGTGCTATATTTATGCGGCACTTATATCAAAGGATGAATAAAATATGCTTTAAATTTACCTTAGTCATTTTTATCTTTTTTAGCTACAGCATTTATGCGCAGAAAGTAGCTAAAACAATAAAAACTATTAATCAATCTGGCGCGGTTGCTGATTCTACAAATATCACCAATCAAAAAATTAAAGATGCTGCTACTGAACTATACAAAGCTGCGCTTGAAAACCCGTCTCCAAATAATATTAACACATTAACCGACCTACTGAATAGAGGTGCAGACATTCATGCTACCAGTAAGCAAGGATGGTCTTTATTGCACGAAGCTGCTTTCCAGGGAGATACTTTGCTGATAAAAATATGCCTTGAAAAGAACTTGCCAATAAATGCAGTAATAACAACAAGTTCTTCTAAAACTACCCCGCTTTACTGGGCTGTGCACAATAAACATATTGATGCTGAAAAGCTATTGTTGGCAAATGGCGCAACTTTTGGTGTGCCCGATGGCTATGCAACCCAGGAATATGATAGTGGCAATAAATACACAGGCAACTTTCTTAATGGCGAAAAATCGGGGCAAGGTATTTTTTATTATGCTGATAGTAGCAGGTATGAAGGCGGCTGGGAGAAAAGTGAAAAATCAGGTGACGGCTCTTTTTATTGGAAAAACGGAGATAGTTATACAGGAAATATAGCACACAATATGCTGGCGGGCAACGGTACTTTCTATTTTGCCAGTGGCAACAGGTATGAAGGGGAGTGGAAAGATAGTTATGAGGATGGACATGGCCATTTTTTCTGGTTAAACGGCGATGAGTATGAAGGGCAATTTGAAAAGGGCGAAAAATCTGGCGAAGGCATTTTCAACTGGGCTACCTGTGACAGGTATGTTGGGCATTATGAGCATAACAAGCAATCAGGGAAAGGCAGTTTTTATTTTGAGAACGGGGATATATATGAAGGGGACTGGAAAGACGACATGGAAAACGGCACCGGCACTTTTCACTGGACTACCGGCCATACATATACCGGGCAATTTGTAAATAACGAATTGACAGGACAGGGCACGTGTTATTGGTCTAATGGAGAGAAATACGAAGGCCATTATTCGAAAAATATACGCGCGGGGCAAGGGAAATACTACTGGGCAAACCAGGATAAATATTTTGGTAATTTTGAAAATAATATGAGAAGCGGGAAGGGTACTTATTATTATTCTGATGGCGACGCATATGAGGGAGAGTGGAAAAATGATCAGAAAAACGGAGAAGGAACTTTTTACTGGAAGGGCGGGGATAAATACGAAGGCCATTTTGAAAACAATACAAAAAATGGCTATGGGATATATTCTATAACGTCTAAAAAAGCAAAGAGAAGTGTAAGCTACTGCCCTAAATGTAAAATATACAAAGGGTATTGGGAAGATGGCGTAAAAAGTGGCACAGGAAATTGTTTTAATAAAAAAGGAAAATTAATTTATACCGGGCAGTTTGCAAAAGACAAACCTAAAAATGCATACCCCGGGCTCCATTAAGTGGCATCAATAGGGATCAAATATAGTATCGCACCATAGGCCTGTTTTTTGAGGTATTGTCTACGATCTTAAAACCAGCACGTTCAAAAGATTTATATAAACCGATCCAAGCAAAAGAATCAGGTAGTTTCTCTTTTGTTGGTATCGTAGGGTACGCTTCTATTACTTTGATCTTTTGCTTACCGGCAATATCAATAAGGCCTTTCAGCATAGCCACGGATATTCCCATTCGCCTGAAATTTTTCTCAATAAAAAAACAAGTGACAGACCATACCTGCATATTATCTATTCGCTTATGCACCCTTGAGTTTTCAAGTTTTAAATGATCTTCGCGGGGCGCGAATGCACACCATCCTATTGCCTGTCCGTCATAAATACCCAATATGCCAGTTGGTTTGTTTTCCCAAACCAGTTCTTTCATGCGGGATTTATTCCCGTCGTTTTGTTTACCTTCTACGAAGTCATCTTTTTTCAGCCTGAAATACATACACCAACAATTCCCGCAAGCTCCACGCTCACCAAATAGTTGTACAAACAATTGCCAATTCTTTTTTGATAATGGTTCAAAAGTTAAACCACTGATTATATCATCTTCCAACAGTGCAGGCATTTTTCCCATGGATATAAAAGTATCGTTTTATAAATCCCATTGTCATTTTATTCCAGATTGCAGCAGATTGCTGAGCAATGATTTTACATATTTATCGCCTCCCTTGCTGTAAATAAAACGATGTCCACCTGTTTCTACGGTAGAGAAATGCCATCCCGGAGCTTCATCTTTATGTTGCTGATGAGCGGCTTCCACATCAATATAGGGGAATACGGGATCATCTTTTGCATTAATTGAATACAGCGGTTTTTGAGTAGTTATATTTGCATACTTCATAGTATTTCCGCCGGAGCCAGGCATAGCAGAAAAAGTATAAAAACCTGCAAACATTTCGGGTTTGTTATTGATGAACCAAAAGGTTGCATTTCCGCCCATTGAAATGCCGCCTATGTAAATTTTCTTTTTGTCAATATTGTAATCCTGCTCAACTTGTTTGATGATGGCGATAATATTTTCAAACGCTTGTATTTGCCCACCGGCCCATTTAAAATCCTGGCGGGCAAAGGGGAAGATGACGATGGTATTAAATGTGTCGGCTATTGAAAAGATGGGCTCAACTGCTATCTCCGCGCTTTTATATTGAAAGCTGTCGCGGGCGAGAATGGCTCCGTGCAGAAATACCGCTGCTGGTTGTGAGCGTGCAGGATCGTAGCCTATGGGAACATAGACCAGGTAAGGAACATCAATATCTCCTGCCTTTGTGAAATATAGTGCCGGGCCGGACGGCGCTTTCAGGAATGAGGTGCGGTTAGGTGCTTTATTTATGGCATTGGCGGTGATTGTTTTTAGCCACTCTTTATCGCTTATCCCGGGCTGGCCAATAGCAATCAGTGCGTGCACAATAATTATAGATGTTATAAAATATTTCATTAGCGGCTATATTAAAATATCACAAAAATATCACAGTTTTATCTCATTGTGGGTAAAAGCAGGTGGCAAAAAATATTAGCCTCCAAATTCAACATTACATTATCCTCTGTTGCAATAATACTGTTGTTTATAGGATTACAGTAAAACTAGTACAGTTATAGATGATGTGTGAAAAGTGTACACACTTATCTGGGGTAAAAATTTTAGCGTTGATGTAATGTTGATATTTGGGGGGAGCATACAGTTTTTTAAAAAGGTGCATGCACTATTAGCTTAATGCGCTGAAAATATTGCATAAGACGATAGTGACTCTACCGAGAAGGAGGCTCAACTGACAGGGATGCTATGATGACTAGTGAATGGTATTTATAAAAAAAACAGCAATAAGTAATGTGGTATTACTTATTGCTGTGAATTATAGCTCATTTATATTGTCTTTATTCCGGTAATTATTTCCCCAATTTGCTCTGTAATTTTTTCATCATATCAAGATGGGTATGAAGGGTAGGTAATGCATCTGTTATCAGAGCTTTAAGATCAGGATCTTTCACGGTATTTTGATTGTTCTCAAACAAGTTTACCGCATCTTCGTGACCTCCCACCATTTTGTTGGTCCAGGCTTTATCCCAGTCAATGCCTTTGTTATTCTTATCTAAAGAACAAATAGCATCATCGCCTTTACCATTATCATCTGCAGGCAAGATATAGCCTTTATCAGATGCATACTTTTTCACTTTTTCTCCGAGCTTTTTATGGTCTGCAATCATCATTTTACCATGAGCTTTCAGTTCTTTATCAGTGCCTTTATCCCATCCAGCTTGCAGTATTTTCAGTTCTTCCATATTGGCGATTGTGGCCTTTACTACAAAATTTGAATCCGGATTCGTGGCAAAGGTGCTTTTGACATCATTTGCGGCGTTTTGGGCGTCTCGTTTTATGTTTTCAGCAGCAGAATCTACTTTTGACACTACTGTATCTGCCATGTTACCGGTGGAGGTACTACCTGAATTGTTACATGCACTTGCTGATAATAAGCATGCAAATAATAAGATGCGGAGTGTGGTTGATTTGTTCTTTTTCATAAAGGTGTTTTTTATGAAGAGCATACATAAAAATGATGCCTAAGCATTATTTCTACATTTCCGGCATATTATATTTATTCAACCTTTAAATATTCCTTGTAGTATTTGTTGTTTTTTCGGGCTAGTTCGCCGCTGAGCTCTATGATATCTCTTTGCCACTGCTTTTTCTTACCAAAGGCCTTAAGATCGTCAGCCGTGGAGGAACCCATGTGGCCGCTGCTACGGAGTTGGGAATATGCCATAAGCACTGCCATCTGGCATGCAACGGCACTTAATGAACTGAAGTCTGTACCGAAATCGGCGAGGGTCATTTTATCGGTTACGCGCTGGAGTTCTTTTATTGTGAACCAACTGTTGTCGATGTTGACTGCAGACATAAATGCAGGTGAGTTGAACTGCATCATGTAGCCTACTTTATTTGTGCGCTCGGCCTCATTCTTAAAACGGGGTTGCTTTATTTTAATGAATTTGCTAAAACAGGACTGCCGTGCCTGTTTAATATCTATGAGGTAATGCTTGCTTTTCTTTTTGCTATAGCACAATACGCAGTAGCGCTCCAGGCCAAGACTGCCGGTACCAGCGATACGGAAAGCTGCATCCTGGAATATCAGATGCTCAAAACGCGGGTCGTTATCCAAAATAGGTTTCAGGCTCTCGTATATTTTTGCTTTCCGGCTATCATCGAGCTGCATAAAATGTATCTCATCAGGTTTGAGGAGGAGTGCGCCTTTTTGTTTGTAGGTATGTTTTGCAATAAATGCCTGTCTATCAAAAGTATTAACCTGCTCGAAATATTTTTTGAATTCTCCGTGAGCAACCTGCGGGTCAAGCATAAGTGCTTTGCCATCAATAAGGGTATTGGTATAGGCCTCCATTATATCGTGCAATGTTTTGTGCAGGCCTATTGCGGCAACTTTCATTTGGCCTGCGGCAATGATGACACTTGTAAGAAAACGAGTGACTTCGGGCTCGGGGCCAGCAAGAATAGCCTCATCAAAATCATTAAGATCGAAATACACTACCCTGTTCTCTCCTCTGTAAGAGCCGAAGTTTTCGAAATGAAGATCGCCGCAAATCCAGCTTTTTACTTTTGGTTTGTATTTATATAGTTTTACAAAATCTTCGGCAAATAAATGGCAAGTACCTCTGTAGAAACGAAACGGACTTTCTTTCATGGCACGCCACTTCAGCTCGTGCAGAGGAGCAGGCATACCCGAATTGTATTCATTAATCCTTTTTATTACAGAAGCCATTGAACCTCAGATTAGTTATGATTAACTGATTAACTGTTTGCTTTTTTACCGATGCCTTGTGTAAATTTAATATTGTCTTATCAGAAAGTTCACATTAGAAGCCTGTGAAGCGCAAACAATCATAAAAAATTAACACAGCCCCGGAAATATTTACATTTCCAGCTCTTTGCTTCTTAACAAGTATTTCCCCAGCACGTCAAATTCCAGGTTTACTTGGTTACCTTGTTCTATCCTGTCAAAGTTGGTATGAGTATATGTATAGGGAATGATGGTAACGGTAAATTCATCTCTACCAACATTGAATGCTGTAAGGCTCACACCGTTGATACAGATAGATCCCTTTTCTATTATCAAAGCAGCAAATTGTGCAGGGAAACGAAACCGGAATAGCCAACTACCTTCCAGGGTTTGTTTTTCGATGCAAGTGGCGGCGGTATCCACATGGCCCTGGACGAAATGGCCATCGAGACGGCCGCCAATTTTAAGTGACCGTTCTATATTTATTGCCGCCCCTTTTTGCCAGGTACCAAGGTTGGTTTTCTGTAGTGTTTCGGCAACGGCTGTGACCGTGTATTGGTTGCCCATAATTGCAGTTACTGTAAGGCAGACCCCATTATGAGCTACGCTCTGGTCGACCTTTAACGCTGCAGTTATAGGGCTTTCTATTGTAAATTGTATGTTGGAGCCATCGTGTACTATGTCAGTAACAGTGGCCATGGTTTCTATAATGCCTGTAAACATGATCAGTACTATTGTTTTAAAATGGCGCTTCCAAAGTGGGATGTGGTACCGGTATCTGCGGCTACCTGTACGTAAAAATGCAATACCGCAGGGGAGTCGAGGCGATCTTTGGTGATATATCCGAATACAGTATCTCCGGAACCGGCACTGCAAAACACCTGTCCCTGATTAAACGTAGCCGTATCGCCGATAATTGTATCAATGGTAGCCTGGTAGCCTGGCAAGCCGGTTAGATATATGCCTGCCCCGCAAAAGCCTGTGAGTATCATTTTTGTTTTTGAATTGCCGGCAATTGAAATGTTGATCGTAAAACTATCAATACCCACAAGAAGTGTATCGTTATATACCGTATCGTGGTAGGTATAATTGCCTATAAAGAGGCTATTGGGGTAAAAGCAAACGGTGCTGTCGGGTTTGCCGGGGAAACCCCAGTTATAATTAACAGCAGCCGGGTCGTTGCAATAAGGGTTTGTGAGCCGCGGGTCGGTGTATGGCTTAGGGTCTTTCCATTTTGCACAAGAAAAGAATAATGCAGTGCAAACAGTGAACGTAATTAATATAGTTATTATATATTTCAAAGTCGAAAGTGAAAAGTCAAAATCAAAAGTTGTAAGCGTTGTATATAGATACAACGTAATTTCTACAAAATTATTCAATTTAGATGGTAAAATAATTAAAAAATTTGTTCAAATACATTAAATCATTACCTTTGCACTCCCCAAAGATCAAAAGGGTAATTCAATATGCTTATAATAGATTCGAAAGATTGCGAAAACATTGACAAGGCGCTTAAGAAGTATAAGAAGAAATACGAAAAATCACGTGTTCTGAATCAGCTTCGCGACCGCCAATCATTTACGAAGCCATCAATCAGGCGCCGTACCGAGATACTGAAGGCTGTTTACAAGCAGCAGATGGCTAACGGAGAGCTCGACGCATAAGAAAGACTTAATAAAGATTTAATAGCGCTTATTTGCGTTATATAAAAACATATTTGTACCCGCTAATTTAAATACCTATATTTACATTAGCGGGTTTTACTATGTTCAACGAGCGGTTAACGGATTTTTTACAATACCTGAGATTTGAGAAACGATACTCACCTCATACACTGTTAGCGTATCAAAAAGACCTTGAGCAATTCGACAGCTACCTTTCGCAGGAATTTTCAATGAATGACCTTAAGCTGATCACCCATTTTCATATCAGGGGTTGGCTTGCAGGCATGAAGGGTGAAAAGCAAACATCCCGCACTATAAACAGGAAAATTTCAAGCCTTAATTCTTATTACAAATATCTGCGCAGGTTGGGGTATGTAGAAAAGAACCCGGTGCGGCAGCTGCATGCGCAACGCTTACCTGAACGCCTGCCGGTATATCTTAAAGAAAAAGAAACAGAACATCTGCTGGAAGAAGTGCAATTTGAGGAAGGCTTTCAGGGCTTTACAGACCGCCTTATCGTTGAATTGTTGTATGCAACCGGTATGCGCCGCAATGAACTGCAGCAACTTAAAGAAAAAGATATAGAATGGAGCCTGAACCAGGTAAGGATACTTGGTAAAGGCAATAAAGAAAGGTTAGTACCTGTGAGCCCGGTATTACTTGACACCTTCAGGGATTATATACAGGAAAAAAAGAAACTGGAAGTATATAATGACATATACCTGCTAAACCTGGAAAGCGGAATACCTGTATATGCAGGTTACATATATAGGGTGGTAAAAAAATACCTGGGAAAAACAACCACATTACAAAAGAAGAGCCCCCATGTGCTGCGACATACGTTTGCAACACACCTGCTCAACAATGGAGCTAACATACAGGCTATTAAAGACCTGCTGGGCCACAGCAGCCTTGCAGCTACACAGATATATACGCACAACAATATTGATAAACTAAAAGAGATTCACAGACAAAATCATCCGAGAGGGTGATCATTTTTAACCAAAAAAAGCAGACTATGAATGTTCAAATCAGGACAGTGCATTTTGAAGCAGATACCAAGCTTCTGGAACATGTAAATGCAAAGATTGAAAAGCTAAAGACGTTTCATGACAAGATTATCGGGGCTGAAATATATTTGAAGCTCGACAATATGTCGCAACAGGTAAGAGATAAGGTCGCGGAAATAAAAGTATATGTCCCGGGGCACTCACATTTTGTAAAGCATCAGAGCAAGACTTTTGAGGAGTCGTTTGACCTTGCGTTTGATTCATTGGTAAGTAAAGTAAAACGAGAAAAGCAAAAGCACCTGGCTTATAATTAAAGGGATCACCCAACTATAGATATAAAATATCCGTCTTACCTTAGGGCGGATATTTTTATTTTAGCCAAAATCCAGGGAAGGCAAAAATTGAGTAGTCCGGGTTGACCGGCAATTTTCAAGAATATAATATACATTTAGAGTTATGGTAGCAGATGTACCATGACTTTTGACTTTTTGACATAAAATTTTTATCTTGCAAGTTCAGAAAAATAATTATTACGCTATGCCACAATATTTGAGGAGTATTACGCTATCACTATCAATCTTATCATTGCTATTTTCTTCCTGCAAAAAACAAATGAGTACGGATACCCCTCTGCCAGCCAGTTATTATCCTTCTATCATTGTAAACAATGACAACCAGGTAGTCTATGCACTTAATCCTGTGAACCTGACCAAGAACTGGCAGTTTGGTATGTATCTTCCATCAAACTATTCTACTTTGACCCCATATGGCGGAGCTATTATATATACCCCTTCTCCACTGCTGTACAATGAAATGGTATATGTGGCATATACACAGTATGACGGAACAAAGACCGATACCGTATTTAAGTTAAATGCTAAAACCGGTGCTTTAATAAAGAAGATCTTACCTAACCAAAATGAAATTTTCAATATCCAGGCCACACCAGTTGCAAGTGCAAACCTGATCTATATAGCAGGTACAAACGGTAAGGTATACGCAATAGATACAGGCACCTACATTACTAAATGGGAGTACTCTGCAAATTCAGCAATAATATCTTCGCCAACCATTTATAATGGCAATCTTTACTTTGCCGATGTAAACGGCACAGTATATTGTATAGACGCTACTGTAGGTCCGTCTGGTGGGTCAAACTGGACTTATCAGCCTGAAAGGCAAGGCGATACTGCTTTCTTTAAGAATCCTGCTAATCCGGCCACACTTGCTGCATTGAGAGGGAATACTAAAACTACTGCCAAATTTTATTCTTCGCCTGCTATTGCTGCCCCATATTTATATATAGGGAGCACTTCAGACAGTAATGTATATTGTATTTATCTTACAGTGCCTACAGGTTCCCTTACCCCGCATACCGGTGTTGAGCGCTGGAGGTATAAGACCAATGGCCCTGTATATAGCTCACCTGCTGCATATGCAGGTACGTGTATTTTTGGGTGTAATGATTTTAATGTTTATTGCCTTGATACATTCATATATCCTACGCTAGCTGCAGGGCCTACTTTTTCCCCAACTGCACGTTGGATAACCAATACCAATAACACTGTATATTCATCGCCTTACGTTTACAACCAGGTGGTATATGTAGGTAATCATAATTATAACCTTTATGCCCTGAACATTATTAACGGGGGTATAAAATGGCAGTTTGCGTCTAAAGGACTGATAAAATCAAGTCCGATAGCTTATAATGGCTATGTATATGTAGGTAGTTATGATAAATCCTTATATGCAGTAGATACCGCAACCGGCACCCAGGTGTGGAGTATGAATACCGACGGCCAGATACAAGATTCACCCGTGATAGATGACCTTACCGGCAATAGCTATAACAGTGGTATCAGCGGGTTTAGCAATGGTGGCACCGGTAACCTTTTTTATAACTTCAACGCAACTAATTTCTAAGTACCGCCAATAGGTTATTGAATTTTAAATAATATAATAAAGCTTTGCATGTATATGCAAAGCTTTATTATTTGATAAGACAGAAAGAAGCAGCTCATTTCCAAATTTGCTACCTTTAACGTAGAATGCTGTATGCTGTAGTAGATATTGAGACAACCGGGAGTTATGCCGCAGGAAATGGCATAACAGAGATCGCTATAGTAATACATGATGGCGTAAAGACGCTTAATTTCTATGAGAGCCTTGTGAACCCACATGTTCCGATACCATATTTCATACAAAGGCTTACCGGTATAGACAATAACATGGTTGCAAAAGCGCCCGCTTTTGAAGAGATCGCCGGGCAGGTCTTTGACCTGTTGCAGGACAAGATATTTGTAGCTCATAATGTCAACTTCGATTACTCCTTTGTAAAGCATCACTTAAAGAATGCAGGGTATGAGTTGGAAACAAAAAAGCTTTGTACCGTTCGGCTGGCGCGTAAAGTATTGCCCGGCCTTAACGGGTATAGCCTGGGAAAGCTTACTGCACGGCTTGGCATAAACCATGGAGAACACCATAGGGCAGGAGGAGATGCACTTGCTACTGCCGACCTGCTGGCGATGATCGTTGAAAAAGATACTGAAGGGGTAATTGCCGGCATGCTAAAGGGCAGAACCAGTGAGCAATATCTGCCGCCACATCTGCCGGTTGAGGAGTTAGAACAGCTGCCGTCATCAGCCGGAGTTTATTACTTTTATAATGCCTCAGGGAAAATCATTTATATAGGGAAGGCGAAAAATATACGGAGGAGGGTAAAAAGCCATTTTTCGAATAATAAAACCAACCGGCAGAAACAGGATTTTTTGAGGGAGACTCATAGGATCACTTATAAGGAGTGTGCCACAGAACTTATGGCGCATATACTGGAAAGTGCTGAGATACGCAGGCTCTGGCCGGTACACAACCGCAGCCAGCGCGGCTTCTTACCGAAGTTTGGGCTGTTTGTATATGAAGACAGGCAAGGATACAGACGATTTGCTGTAGAGAAAATAAGTCGCAGTTTAAAGCCACTATACACATTCAATACAATACTGGAAGGCCATCTGAGACTCAGGGAACTTATCACTGAATTCGGATTATGCCCACGGCTGTGTAATGTAGCTACCAGCATGGATTGCGGATGTACTGAGCATCCTGAGCCGGCTATTTATAACAATAAGGCAGATGATGCTATAAACTGGGTACGCAAGCACTTGCCAACGTTTGCACTGATAGACAAGGGCATTGACGATAATGAGCATAGCTGCATACTCATAATGGAAGGCAACCTGTATGGCATGGGCTACCTGGACGATAAAAAACAACAGATCAAAAGTATAGAGACTGTGCAAAAGAGTATGGAACCCCTACAAGACAATGATTACATCCGCAACCTTGTATTCCGCCATGCGTCTATGTTTCCGGAGAAGTGTGTCTCTTTTTCGTGATACCCACGGAATAATGCCTATTCCAGGCTACTTGCAAACTGATAAAAATCAGGTTTTATGCTTGGGCAAAATCCATAACTTTGCGCTTTCTCAATAAAAAACCAAGGAAGGTACACCATGCCAGTGCTACACAACCGCGTAAATAATGAGGAACTGAAACAACTTATGCTGGCTGAAACCGAGCCACGCATTACACTTTCGTTCTATAAATACTTCCCGGTAGCGGACCCGGGTGCTTTTCGCAACGATCTATATATTGCTTTTAACGCGCTAAAAGTCTTCGGGCGCATCTATATTGCCCAGGAGGGAATCAACGGGCAAATGAGCGTACCTGCGGGCAATTACAAGGCCTTCAGAGATGCCTTATATGCAGCACATCCCGATCTTAATGATATTCGCCTGAATATTGCAGTAGATGATGATGGAAAATCATTTTGGGTACTGCGGATGAAGGTGCGGCCTAAGATAGTGGCTGATGGTATTGATGACCCTACCTTTAATATGGCAAATAAAGGGCAATACCTTAAAGCAAAAGAATACAATGAATTAGCTGCAAAGCCAGACACAATTATTGTAGATATGCGCAACCACTACGAATATGAAGTAGGCCATTTTGAAAACGCTATAGAGGTGCCATCAGACACATTCCGCGACCAGCTACCTATGGCAGTGGATATGCTTAAAGACAAGAAAGATAAGAACATCATTATGTACTGCACCGGTGGCATACGCTGCGAAAAAGCCAGTGCATATATGCTGCATAATGGATTTAAGAATGTGTTTCATGTAGAAGGTGGCATCATTGAATACGCGCGTAAGGCAAAGGAAGAAAATCTGCCATTGAAATTCAAAGGAAAAAATTTCGTTTTTGATGAGCGGCTTGGTGAGCGCATTACTGAGGATGTAATAGCCCAATGCCATATCTGCGGCAAGCCTTGCGACACACATACCAACTGCAAGAATGATGGTTGCCACCTGCTGTTCATACAGTGCGAAGAGTGTGCCGCAAAATATGAGGGCTGCTGCAGCGAGGACTGTAAAGAAGAAAAGAATCTACCCGAAGATGAGCAACGGGCGCGCCGCGCAGGCCGGGAAAACGGGCCTATGATCTTTAATAAATCGAAAGAGCACCCATTAAGGAAACATAGGGATGAATGGATCCGTTAAAACCCTGACAATATCCGCTGTAGTTCTTTTGCCGGTACTACCCCTGACTGGCGCCATTGCACTACTCCTTTTTTGAAGATAATAAGGGTTGGTACACCTTGCACATGGAACTGGCCGGCAACTTCCGGATTCTTGTCTACATCTATTTTTATGATGGTTACTTTATCGCCCATGGCTGTTTTCACCTCATGCAAAATGGGTGTCATCATTTTGCATGGGCCGCACCAGGTAGCAAAAAAATCTACCAATACCGGCTTCTCTGATTTTATTACTTCGCTAAACTTATCCATCACTTCGTGTTTATTTTCAACGACTCCAGCATTTCATCAGTAAGGGCATCTGTGTATATACCTGCGCCATTTACAAGCACTCCTTTAATATTATATTTCGGGCTAGAAATTGCATAAACGGTGGCTTCATCAGCAGGGTCACTGTCGCCTTCAAAACGATATACCTTGTCAATAACAAACTCGTTGTGAAATACGCTATAATGTCCTTCCTGGCATTGCAGGCAATTCTGTTGCAGATTAAAGTCTTCCACATAACCTTCTTTGCGCAGGTTATTGATCACCTCAGTTACTGTGGTCATTTGTTCCATTTTATAAAGTTAGGGAGTAAATAGGGTAAAACGTTAATAGTTTAAATCTATAGCACCTGTGTTTGCTATAAATAAACGGGCCCCGAATACGGGGCCCGTTACATTTCACATCACTTGCTTACTAATGCTGTATCGTGAACCGAAGTATTTTGGATTGTCCATTATCGCCGGTAATATTCATCATGTAAATACCATCAGGGGTATGATTAAAATCGAAGGTCTTATTGAGCTTATTATTTTGGGGCGTTATATTATCGCTGTATATCTGCTGGCCAATAAGGTCAAATACTTTAATACCCACCGTGCTGATGTTAGTATTTCCAAGGTCTCCTTTTATAGTAAAACTACCATTATTAGGATTAGGGAACAGTCCTATATTATCCAGAGCGGCGGTGACATTTGCAACACCATCATTAGGCACATCAATATACAATGTGCTTGTTGCAAAATTGGGCACGGCGCAAATCAGATTAGAAGTAACCGTAACAGTTACAGTATCTCTTTGCGTGATATTTGTAAGTGTAAATGTATCTACAGTTGCACCGGGAATATTTACTCCATTCACTGACCACTGGTAAGTGGGCGCCCCTGCATTATAAATATAAGCCGTAAAAACAACTGTACTGCCGGATGGCACATAGGTACCGGGACTGGCCGCAATATTGACCAAAGGAGGAGAATCAATAACATCCATGGTAATAATATTACTGTTTGCATTGATAGGCGACGGACAAACAATATCACTCGACATAATACAAAAAACAGTTGACCCATTAACCAACGATGATGTAGACCAAGTGCTTGATACAGCACCTACTACCGGGGAAACAGGCCCTGTCATCCACTGAAACCCTGGCATAACCCCACCAGTCATGGTGGTAGCCGTAAATGTCACTAATGTTCCCAGGCATACTGTATCGCTTGGGCTTGCCGTAATAGATACAGAAACCGGTGTTACCGTATTAACAATAACAACAATAGAGTCCATTGCAGAAGCGCATCCGGCCATTGTATCGGTAACAAAATATTTTCCAGCGTTAAGAGCTGTCGCTACAGGAATTGAAGGATTTTGGAGGGTTGAAGTAAAGCCATTAGGGCCTGTCCAATAAAAAGTAATCCCAGCCACCGCAGTATCGCTATTGGCGAAAAGGTAAATAGCACTTCCCACACAACTAGGGTTAGTAGCACTGTCTGAAGGAGTTGGCGGATAGTTTTTATTCACTACAATTGTTACAGTTGCTGTATCATTAGGGCAACCATTATGTGTAGTAACAACAGAGTAAGTACCTGCATCGCCACCACCAACACCTGTACCTGAGAAACCGGTATTAGTGGTGTTTTGTGTAGTTGCAGTAAAGCCTATGCCACCTAATCCTGATCCTGCCGGCCCGATCCAGTTATAACTTGTAACTACATAGTCTGCAGTATCATAAAGGTATATGGTAGCACCTACACACACAGGGGTAGAGCCGCTAGCTGTTGAAGGAGGTAATACAGCAAGGATAGTTATGTCATAAAAATCATCAGGAGATGTAAACGCCGGGCTGCTGGATACGATACGGATACGATACCCTGTGCCCGGTATAGTACCTGCAGGAATGGTACATGCAATAGTACCTGATGTATTAGCTGTAACTACTCCAATGGTTACCGGGGCAGCAAAACTACCTGTAACATCAGATAATTGCGCAGTAAAAGTATTAACTGCCTGGAAATTGAAATTTGTAGTATAGGCTACATTATATGTGCTGCCTGCGCATACCAGCGTGTCTGTATATGGCTGATTGATAGCAACGAGTGTATCTTTTTTAAACTTAGTTACAAATGCATCATAAGTACCACCACCAAATACCGTTTGTGCCGTACCTGCTGTAGCTATACCCGCAGTACTTACTGTATACCCGGCAATAACAAGCTGGTCATTGGTAAGATCACATGCGATGCCATTAGCATAGTCATAAAATGTTCCACCAAAATAGGTACCCCAAATGATCTGCCCGAGTGCATTAAACTTGCCGATATACGCATCATAATCACCGCCTATTGCCGGCTGAAAGCTTCCCGGGGTAGATATACCATTTGAACTGAAAGTGCCGCCGGCAACGGTAATATTATTGAACAGGTCAAAACATACACCTTGTCCGTAATCAAGCGATGTACCGCCATAATAAGTACTCCATGCTTCAGCACCTGCTGAAGTGAAATAAGCAACAAATGCATCTTGCGTACCGCCGCCATAAGCCGGCTGGTTGGCCTTGGCACTGGCAACATTGGTAAGACTTGTGGTATTTCCCACAATAGCTATGCTGCTATTGGCAGGGTTGCATGCTACGCCATTTACCTGCTCGGCGCCTTCACCTCCGTAATATGTGCCCCATGTTAATGCACCCGCAGTAGTGAATTTTGCAACAAACCCATCGTTAGTACCATTTAAAGTTGATTGGAACGCAGTAGCGGTAGCGATACCCACAATGCTATTTGTTTGTCCGCCAATAATAACATTGCTTGAAGCATCGCAAGCTATTGCAAGTCCTTCCTCAAGCGCTGAGCCACCAAAGTAGGTAGACCATTGTATAGCCCCGGCTGCATTGAATTTAGCAGCAAAAGCATCTGTTGGCCCGCTCAAAGCAGCTTGATATGCTCCTGCAGATGCTACGAGTGCCGCACTGGCTGTCTGTCCTGTAATGTATACATTGTTACCAGCATCGCAGGTAACCCCATAAATAAAATCATCGCCCGAGCCACCATAAAAAGTGCACCAGGAGCGCGCTCCTGCATTAGTGAATTTTATCAGAAAGCCATCATTGCCACCATTATTTGCAGCATGATAAGCACCTCCGGTTGTTAAGCCCGTAGCCGGTGCATTACTAAAACCGGCAAGATAAATATTAGGCGCCGCCCCTGTATTATCCAAGGCAATGCACGTACCCTCGGTATTGCCTGTAGCACCACCAAAATAAGTTGTATAAGTACGTGTTCCTGTTGCGGTATATGAGGTAAGGAATGCATCGTAAGTACCACCCGGGTATACTTTATTATATACTCCTGCGCCACCAAATCCGAGCGTAGTGCTTGCAGTATAACCGCCTGCAAATGTAAGGCCTCCGGAAGTTTCCTTAACTGAAGTGGCCACATCTTCATTTACACCACCAAAATAAGTACTCCACAAGAGGTATGGATCTATAGTCAGCGAACCATGGTAATCTCCTGCCTCAAAACTTACGATGTTATTGTGAAGCTTGAAATTAGAAGCGATCTCTTTATGGCTCCCTGTTTCGTATGCAAATGGTTTTCTTTCTTTTACATTGCCCATTGGTGTTTCGGCAGAGATGCTACCGTCATCTGTAATACTCAGGCGTGTCGCGCCATCGTATGACAGCTTAATCTTGCTTATATCGCCACCCGGACGTACAACAAAATCATACTCTACGTTGTTATCCTTTACATAAAGCACCCAGTCAATGTTAGGATATACATCTTTGTACGTAACCTTATTGAAAGAATGAACCGTAAACCCATTATCGTTTTGAGAACGATAATAATTCTCATGATACTCCTGCTCATCAGATGCTATCATTTTAGCATCAGGATTTGCCCCTAACAACGCAACACCCATATTATAGGTTGAAACCTGCATTGTTTCAGGTGTAGTGCCCTCTGTCTTCCGGAACTGGTAAAACAACTTCCCACTACCCAGGTAAAGGTTCATTCCGGGAGTGGATAGTTTATATTGTATATCATATCTCGGATTGTTGTTATCATCCAGTACCTGGCCTTTGTTCTCTATAAAGGACAATGGTTTTTGCAGCCCTTGGCCGGTAGTTATTTTTGCGTCTTTCGCTATTAACGAAAACGACATAAAACAACAAAGAAGTAGGGAACAGGTTTTTGTACCATTTAAATACATATACAAATATTTATTTGTTAATTATACAGACTGCAATGTAAGAATTATATCAGAAATCAGGAAGTTTTTTAAATACAATATCCGTTTGCCCAATTGAGGGTAAAAACTCACCCGCCAACCTTTTTCACAGTCATTTCCCTTTCAAAAATGCCCGTTGTCTCAATGCTGATCCATAAATAAGGTTTTTGGAGCAGTTCCATTGCTTTTTCCGGCCATTCTATAAAACAATAAGCGGCTCCCTTGCCTGCCTGGGAAATACAATCTTCCATACCTGCATTAATAGCCTCTGCAGTGTCCCTGAGCCGATACCAATCCAGGTGATAGATCATTTTGTCAACACCTGCCGGGCCAGTAAAATGGTATTCATTTATAAGCGCGAAAGTAGGGCTGCTCACTGCGTCCTGTACCTGCAAATGATCGCACAACTTATGAATAAACGTGGTTTTGCCCGCACCAAGATCACCACTGAACGCAAAAATGCGGTAATTATGAAGTTTATCCCAAAACTGTATTGCGGCTTTGTCAATGTCAGTTAACGTATATGATATTTTAAGTAACAGGTCGTCCATTGGTCTGCCAAATTTAATAATTTTATTTTGCCGCCGATATTTTGTTACAGGCAATTCAATTCCGGGAGACACAAATAGCAGGAATCCGGCTAAAGGGCTTTTAAAATTATTTCAAGAAAGATCGTAAATTACGTTGTTAAGCATTTAAAGCAAATATTATTAATACCCTTATCCGGCTGATCAATCTATAAACATGAAACAATTATGCACATACCTGTTTATTTGTGCTTTTCTCTTTGATCCTTTAGCAAGCTTTGCCGGCAATCGCTGGCAACAAGCCAATGTGGCCCAATTACCGGTGGCAAAACGACCTGTTCATGCAACAAAGTACCGGGCTTATACTACCGACGAAGCCACACTTAAAGATCAGTTATTCAATCTTTCGAATGTGCCGGCCGAAGCACAGATCATTGAGTTACCAATGCCTGATGGCACGACCAGGAATTTTAAGGTCTGGCAATCGCCGATGATGCCCGACCAGTTAGCTGGCCGTTATCCGGAATTGAGAACCTTTACCGGGGAAGCAGTTGATAACCCCGCCATTACGGCCAAAGTCGACTTTACCACATTTGGCTTTCATGCTATGATATTTGAGGGCAGTAATATATCCTTCATTGACCCTTACGGCAACGAACAGCGCGGGATCTATATAGTACATTATAAAAGGGATGAAACGCGCGAATGGAATGGAAGAATGAAATGCGCTGTACTGGATACGGGAAACATAAACAAAGAAAAAATTACCCCCTCACAAAAAGCAGATTCAAGGACCAGTAATGGATACACCTTGCGCACCTACCGCCTTGCCCTAGCGTGTGACCACTATTATGCGCAGGCAGCAACCGGCATTATAACCCCTACTATTGCGCAAACGCTTAGCGCAATGATCACATCAATGAACCGCATTAATGGGGTTTATGAACGTGAATTCTCTGTATCTATGAATTTTGTGGCCAATGAAGACACTTTGATATGGACACAGGAAATTGACCCCATAAACGGCCTGGACCCTTTTAATAATTATGATAATGATGCCAACAGTTGCCTCAATACTAACCAAAGTGTTTGTGATGCCCGTATAGGGGATGCAAATTACGATATCGGGCATGTATTCACTACCGGGGCCGGCGGCCTGTCAACGCTGCAGGTTGTGTGTGAATCGGGATCTAAAGCACGAAGTGTAACCGGGCAGCCAGATCCTGTAGGAGATGGGTTTAATATAGATTATGTATCCCATGAAATGGGCCATGAGTATGGAGCAACCCACCCTTTTAATAGCTCTGATGGCAATTGCGGTGGCGGTAATATTGAGCCTACTACCGCCTACGAACCCGGCAGCGGGTCTACCATAATGGCATATGCCGGTATATGCAGCCCTGACGATCTGCAACCGCATAGCGACGCTTATTTTCATTCTATAAGCCTGGAACAGATAGAGAGCTTTATCACCACCATCGGTGATGCATGTGCTGTGAAAACCCCCACCAATAATAAACCGGTGAGCATACCTACATTTACTACATCCTATAGCATACCCTATCTCACTCCTTTCGAGTTAACTGCACCTGCGGTTACCGATTCGGTTGCAGACACTTCTATCACTTATTGCTGGGAACAATGGAACATTGGCGATATAGGATCAACGTTTATAAACACGCACCAATATGGCCCCATATTCCGCTCCTACTACCCTGTGCAATCACCTACACGGATATTTCCTAAGAACAGTATGGTACTTGCAGGGGTATTGAGTAATGTCGGCATTGAAAACAACGAGGGAGAGAAAGTCCCTGATGTAGCACGGTTCCTCACTTTCCATCTTACAATGCGGGATATATTCCAGGGCAATGGCTGCTTTGTAATACCCGATGACACGGTGCATATTGATGCTATAAATACAGGGGCCGGCTTTGCCGTTACCAGCCAGAACACCAGCGGCACTTATTATATAGGCAGCAGCCCGGAAAGTATTACATGGAATGTGGTGGGCACAAATCTTGCTCCTATCAATGCGCAGAACGTAGATATTTATATGTCGGCTGATGGTGGTAATACATGGCAATACCATATAGGCACATTCCCAAACTCAGGCTCCGCGATCGTTATCCTGCCCAACCCGGATACTGATGTTCATGCCGCACGCATAAAAGTAAAGGGAACCAACAATATATTCTTCAACGTGAATAGCACTGATTTCACCGTTACCCATAGCCTGGAATCAGATACTTCTATTGTTATCTTTCCTGTTCCCGCACATAATATACTGCGCATGTATGGCGGCACAAAAGGCATCCTGAATACTGTTATTTATAATGCCATTGGCCAGCAAATGTGGAAAGGGCAAGTAGATGGTGAAACGGATATATCTGTGGCATTATGGGCAAGAGGTGTGTATTTCGTGAAACTGATCGATATTAAGAACCGCCATACGGTTAGAAAAATTGTTGTGGAATAAGAAAACGGCCCACACTTTAAAAGTGTGGGCCGTTTATAAAAACTCCTTTTATTCTATCACGATCTTCCCGCCCACATTTCCATGAGCAGTAGTTGCATTCAGTAAATAAACACCCGCAGGCACATCAAGCGATGCGTTTATTGGCTTGTTAGTATTTCCTGTAATTTCTTTCATTTTTTCACCCACCATATTTGTAATAGTAATGGTTGCTTGTTCATCAAAAGAAGAAGATACGTTTATGGTAAATTGTGCCGCTGTGGGATTGGGGTTTACAGAGAGGGCATTAATGCCGGAGGTTGCAACATTATTTATACCCATACTAACTGCCTCTACTGTGAACGGAAAATAAGTGGATGCAGTACCGCAAGCATTATTGGCAGTATAAATAATAGAATCAATCCCTAGCGCTATACCATATACTAACCCTGCCCCGGAAACTGTGGATACAGAAGTATTGGTGGTACTCCATATGCCGCCTGTAACTGTATTTGTTAGCGTGATTGAGGAACCCACATATTCATTGTTTGCCCCTGATATTATTCCTGAATTCGGTAATGAATCAATGTTAATATAAGTGGTTGCTGTGACCGAACAACCGTTAGTATCGGTTATGGTATAATAAACAGAATCAGTGCCTGCATTAACACCACCAATAGTAGCTGTTAAAGTACTGACAGAATCAACTTGCGCATACGCATAGTAAGTACCCCAGATTCCTCCGGAGTCCGTCGCTGTAAAAACGGCCAATGACCCAACACATATAGCTGTTGGGCCTGAAATAGTACCGATATAGGGTAATGCATTAATTGAAAGTGGTTCTGACGTACTAGCTGTTCCACATGCATTGGAAACAGTATAAATTAAAGTATCAAGTCCAGGCAACATTCCTGTTATCGTTGCTGACAGGCCAGAGATAGCAAATGTTGCATTACTGTTTGTGATGCTCCATGTACCTCCTGCAATTATCTCATCAAAAGAAATTTCCGAACCTGCACACACAATGGAAGTAATCCCTGTTATTTCTCCAACTGGCGTTCCAACTGTTATTATGTATGGTGATGTGGATGTACACAACGCATTACTTACAGAATAAAGGATATACGCCTTACCGGCAGATACACCTGTAACAACTCCTGTTGTGGCATTGATAAATATAGAGGAGGAATCTGTACTCCATGTCCCCCGGATATTGGATCAGTCAAAGTGGTAAGCGCACCAATACAAACATCGCTAATGCCGTATATAGTTCCTGCATTAGGTGATACGTTAACGGTAACAACAGAAGTAGCAGCACATTCATCGGGAACACTATAAATGATCGTGTCAAGACCATTTGAATAGCCAATGAGTTCCCCTGAAGAAATATATGCATTTGAGTTAGTTACAGTCCACGTGCCACCAAAAACCATTGCTGTTAATGATATTCCCTCTCCGGTACATACACTTGAAGGAGATGTAATGGCTATAGCACTTGTTGTATTAACAGAAACATAAATGGTCATAGTATCGGATAACATACCATTTGAAACCCTTACCCTGAAAGAATCAGCACCAAGATAGCCTGTAGAAGATTTATAAGATAGGCCGGAAGGGATTGCCAAACTGTCGGTGCCTTTTGAAAGCATTGTATAGGGAAAGCCTATTAATGTACCATTTGCCGGGGCGCTGATAACTGTCCATGTTTCCACTTGACCGATATTCATATTCCCTATAGCAAGTAAATTATTAACAGTCAAAGGAACTCCAGAGCAGGGATAAATATATTGCCCTTTCCCATAAGCCAATAAAGGCCCGCTTGTTAATTGTATAGCTTTCCTGATTCGGTTATTTTCCTGATCCGCAATATAAATATTGCCAGTTCCATCAACATAGACACCATGTGGAAAATTAAACCAGGTAAGCAATGAGTTTGTCCCCTCTCCATTATATCCATCTATCGCATCACTGCCTGCCACAGTAGTAATGATACCGGTTGACATATTTATTTTCCTACAGGCACAGCTAATATCGTTAATATAAATATCTCCAAAACCATCAACGCATATGCCATAAATATTACCTACACCGGCACTTGTGGCAGCACCCCCATCGCCACTAGCCATGCTGCCATTTCCTGCAATTAAAGAAATATTGCCCGTAGCTGCATTGACCTCCCTAATATATGTGCCACCCTGATCTGAAAAAAATACATTGCCTGATGCATTGACACATATAGCGATAGGGCCAGAAAGTTCTGCAGCTAGCGCTGGCCCACCATCTCCTGAGTATCCTGCTGTTCCGGTTCCTGCTATGGTTGTTATTATACCTGTTACTGCATTCACTTTCCTTATTCGGTTGTTGCCGCAATCTGCTATGTAAACATTACCCACTGCATCTATACAAATACCCGATTCACCCCATATTTTTGCTGTAGTTGCAAGCCCAGCGTCACCAGAATAACCCAAAGCACCTGTACCGGCAATAGTAGTTATTATACCTGTAGATGCTCTTACTTTTCGTATGACCCCAGCTGATGAAAAATATATATTTCCTGCTGCGTCTATGCACATATAATACGGGTTTATAGAAGCGCTTGTCGCAGGGATTCCATCTACAGTAGAAGTCCCTCCACCTGCAACGGTAGAAACAATACCCGTTTTTGCCGACACCATCCTTATCTTAGCATTACCTTGATCTGTAAAATACATATTGTGCGCCGCATCGAGGCAGACATCATAGGGTGTATTAATTGTAGTTTTATAACCCGGCATACCATCACCATTATAATATCCGCCATATAACCCGCCACCTACCATGCTGATAGTTATATTTTGCGCATTTAAATTTCCAGCTATGATCACTAACAGGACGAATATTGCAAGTGTATATTTCTTCATAAAAAAAGATGCCTGTGTGAAGAATAATATAAAAAAATCACATTGTTATCGAAAGGTAATTACTTTTTACAATATTTTCAAATTTTAAATACCTAAATGATTTAAATAAACTAGTTCAATATATTTAGTTGGACTTTTAAAAATTATCAGGTCTTTAATATCGCCTTCACAGCACCATCAATATCCGGATGCTCAAACACAAACCCGGCATTAATTATCTTCTCAGCACTAACAGTGCAGCTTTTAAGCACTTCGATACTCATTTCGCCGAGTAATATTTTAAGTAGTGCCGAGGGTACGTGAAATGGTATTTTGATTCCGCCTTTCTCGGCTGCGATCGTATGCATCAACTTACGGTTGGAAACATGGCCCGGGGCAACAGCATTATATATACCCGTTATTTCTTCATGCTCAATGGCAAACAGAATAAGCCGCACGAGGTCATGCATTTCTATCCAGCTTATCACTTGCCCACCCGACCCAAGTATAGGCAATACCCCCATTGACATAGGGTTTTCAAATTGCTGAAATGCACCACCACCCTTACTTAATACAATGCCAAAACGTAACACTACCCTTCTTATACTTGTGGATATACCTTCAGATGCCGCCTCCCACTGCCGGCAGGTATCCCCAAGAAAATCATTAAAAGGGGGTGCTGCTTCTGTAAATAAGGAAGAATAATGGCTATCAGGCCCATAAAAACCTGTAGCTGAAGATGTTATAAATGTTTTACAGGAGGACACATGAGTGTTTAGCATGCTTACGAGAAAGCGTGTGCTAATTACCCGGCTATCAACAATTTCCTTTTTCCGTTTCTCCCGCCACCGTTTATCAGCTATGCCTGCCCCGGCCAGGTTTACCATCACATCTATGCTTTTGAGTGCGTTAATATCGCACTCTTGCTTACCCGGATCCCAATGAGCATAGGAAATATGCTGTTTCTTCCTCCTTTTTGCGCCACTGGTAGTAAATATTACCACTTCATAACCCTTCCTGATTAATAAAGCCGTTAAATGCCGGCCCACAAACCCCGTTCCTCCTGTTATGCCAATCTTTTTCATAAATAATTTTTCCTAAACATTGCAAAATATTTAATTATATTGCAACCTATTTTACCTGAATCATGCACTATAAGCCTAAAACATATCCTCCGGCAAAGCCCCTTTAGGGGTTTGGGGTGTTTTAACATTATTTTTTATCCTCTATACAATAATCAAACCACCTTATGCGTTTTTTTGAAAACCATACTTTTCAATGAACAAAACTTTACATAAGAAACTTACTGCCAACCACCTTTACAAAAATACGCCAACCACGGCATACTATAATGGTGATGATATGCAACCCGGCCTTAGCGTGGCTCATGAAATGAACTTGCTCCGCGAAGCCGCAAAAGACCTCATGCAACCACGCAAAGAAGCAATAGCCAACATACTGAGACTGGCAAGTAGTATATAGCAAGCCGCATTTCACTTATTCAACCACACGGCTCCATCCGAGAGGAAGGGACGTTTGTCTAATACCTGAAATAGATCTCCGTAGCGCCAAAACCGTATCTGCCGCTCCATTCATTTTTGTAGCGGCCCACTTCCGGTGTTTGTTTCAGGATGGTATGCACTTCATCGCGCAGCTTTCCTTTACCAAGGCCGTGTATCACTATCATACTGCTTTGGCGGTGCACTATGGCCAGGTTCAGGTATCGCTGTAAGGTATCCAGTTGTATTTTTATGATCTCTGAGTTACTCAGGCCTTTTTTGTTGTCTAAGAGTGCCTCTATATGCAGGTCTAGCTCATATTTGGGCGGTTCGATCGTCCGGCTGGTTACCGGCATGAATTGTGGTTTCAAGGGTGCCTCATATTTCTCCACAGGCTCCGCCTTCTTCTTAGGTAAAAAATCTTCGACCAATACATAACTGAATGTAGGCGCACTGTGCTGCATCAGGTGCGTAATATGCTCAAATAATTTTGCGGGGCGTATCCGCAATATTCCTTCCGCTTTTTCCATCTTATCATTCCCGGTATCCGTCAATTGCCAGTGAAACCTGGGCTGGTCATTCATATCGGCGTAGCTAACGCTATGCAGGTACACATTCCCAAATGAATGAAGCACCCCCTCGTGCTTAAATTCACTTTTCTGATCTATGCGAACGTCATACACAAACTTTACGGCTTGCGGCATTTCATTAAGCAAGTATACTTTCAACGCATCAACCACTTCTTCCATGGCTTCCGTTTTATATACCGGCAGAAACGAAAGATATACGCCCTTGGCAAGCCTTTGTTTTCTTTCTGCAATTTTTTCTACGGGCAGTTGTTCCGGCGGCGAGGTTTTCTTTTTGCCGGTTTTACCGGTAAACCATTTCAGGTAGGGATGCTCTATATCATCTATATATACAGGAAATACAGTACCTCCAACCTCAACCTCGATCATCTGTGTATCGATGTATGCGGTTACAATGCCCTCCTCTCCCGTGCGCGTAAGCACTATCTTATCTCCAACTGAAAATTTCATATTGATTTGTTCCTTTCCTTCAAAAATTCCACCATTTTCATTACTGCCTTGCCCCGGTGACTTATCTTGTTTTTTAGGCTTAAAGGCAGATCCGCAAATGTCTGCTCATAACCTACGGGTATAAATATAGGGTCATACCCAAATCCGCCCTCCCCTCTCTTCGCACCAATGATCTCTCCCTCACATATGCCCTCGAAATAATAAACCTCACCATCCCATATAAGACATATCACCGCTTTATAAAATGCGCTCCTATCTTGCGCTCCTTTAAGCTCCTTTAATACTTTTTGCAGGTTCTTTTCATCGTCCCGCGCTCCTGAAAAATTTGCGCTATCTACCCCGGGTGCACCATTCAACGCATTGACACAGATACCACTGTCGTCTGCAAAAACATTTTTCCCTGAAAACTTATAAATAGCAGAAGCCTTAGCCAATGCATTCTCTTCAAATGTATGGTAGGGCTCAGGTATATCTTCAGTAAAACCTATATCCTTCAATGATAACAACTCAATATCCCCCACCATTTCCTTTATCTCTCCTATCTTATGGGCATTATTAGATGCGATAACCAGCTGCTGCATGTTGCAAATTTACACCATCAAACCCGTTATTATTTGAAAAGAGTCAGTAATTTAGAACCATGGATATTGTTAAAAAGGCTTTACTATATGTTCCGTTCATTTTACTGTTCTTTATTACAACTATAGTAAAAGCACAGAAGCCGCTTGCCAATAAAGCAGATATGCCCGCAATAAACATTGTGGATACTAAGCTGCCGCTTACCTTTTCATGGGTAAACTTCGACGAACCTGGTGATGACGCACCGGCCGTTGTATTAGGGAAAATACAGAAAATAATCACCGATTTTTATCTTGAATCAGATGGCGGCGATTCTGCAGAGATCTTCAAAGCAAGAGACTGTTATTTCAATACACTCAGAATGCCATATGGCAATCTCCAGCTTTTTGTTGTGATATTAAAAACACCCTTGTCTTATACACACTGCAAATTATTTCTTTATGATACCGCAACTAACGCTGTTTCAAAAAAAGTCGTAGACTATAATACATGGGCAATGTATGGTATTGATGACAATAGCATGAAACGGTCAGAACTATTTAAAGCTATGCAACTGAATAGTGACGATATAACTTTAGTCAAAAAAAAGCAATCAAACCTGCTCATCAAAAGATTGAAACATAACGGTACTTTTAATGAACTCGAAGAAATAACCTACAACGCCAAAGGGGTGGAACTGGATACAGTATCCTTCAAATCAAAAAAACCGGACGAACGGTAAATACAAATAGGGCAAGCGTTCTCGCCTGCCCTATCAAATCTCAACTCACAAAAATATTATTGCCATACTCTGCTTGCAAAGCGATCGCTTACCACGAGTTCTTTGCTGCCCGGTGTGTATTTATAAAACCCTTCGCCCGATTTCACACCCAGGTAACCTGCCTGTACCATATTGGCAAGCAACGTAGCGGGTGCATATTTCTGGTTGCCAAAGCCCATGTGCAATACATGCATAATGGAATAGCAAGTATCAAGGCCTATGAAATCTGCAAGTTGCAATGGCCCCATTGGGTGAGCCATACCAAGTTTCATGATCGTATCTATTTCTGTAATACCGGCAACGCCTTCTTGCAATGCCAGCACTGCCTCGTTGATCAACGGCATCAATATACGGTTAGAAATAAAACCGGGATAATCGTTAACCACACATGGCACCTTGCCTAATTTTACAGACAGGTCAATCACAGTCTGTGTCACATCTTTATCAGTAGCATAACCATTAATGATCTCTACCAACTTCATTACAGGCACAGGGTTCATAAAATGCATACCTATCACTTTACCGGGGCGCTGCGTTACTGAAGCTATACGGGTAAGAGATATAGAAGAGGTATTGGAAGCAAGAATACACGCTGGAGGGCAATGCTTATCAAGTTCCTTGAAAATGTTTAGTTTCAGCTCTATATTTTCTGTAGCTGCTTCTACCACAAGATCTGCATTTGCTACCGCAGATGCCATATCAGTAAAGGTCTTGATGCGGCCCAGCGATTGTTGTTTTGCCTCCTCTGTAAGCGCACCTTTGCTCACCTGGCGATCCATGTTCTTACCAATCACAGCAATAGCTTTGTCAAGCGCATCCTGCTTAATATCCATCATGTTTACATTAAAGCCACATTGTGCAAATACGTGACTTATTCCATTCCCCATAGTACCTGATCCGATAACGGTAACAGTGTTTAATTTCGACGACATAAATTGTTAGTTTCTGTTTTTTGAGCCGCCAAGGTAAGGAAAGTTGATGAGATAAAACCTAATTACAAACATGTATCTCCCAATTGTGCATAACAATAGGATATAATAATTTTTATACTCGAATACCCGCTGTGGGTTATTAAATAATCGAATAATAATTAATAAACATGCTGCCCGCCGTTGATGCTCATATTAGCGCCGGTTATAAAACATGCATGTTCTGATGCAAGGAATGATACAAGATATGCCACCTCCTCTGTACCACCCAGCCTGCCCATGGGTATCTGCGCTATGATCTGGTTGCGTATCTCTTCTTTTACAGCCATTACCATATCAGTACCTATATAACCGGGCGATATTGTATTCACCGTTACACCTTTATTGGCAACTTCCATCGCAAGTGTTTTGGTAAAGCCATGCATGCCCGCTTTTGCCGCAGAGTAATTGGCCTGCCCAAACTGTCCACGTTGCCCATTTACCGACGATATATTTATGATACGCCCGAAACCTTTATCTATCATATGATTGATCACATGGCGTGTACAATTAAATACACTGTCCAGGTTAGTTGATAATACCGCTTTCCAGTTCTCATAACTCATTTTACGAAAAGCTCCGTCTCTTGTGATGCCGGCATTGTGTACCAATACATCTACATGGCCCACTTCATTCGCAATTTTTTCTATCATCTTC
>CAIRZD010000320.1 GCA_903882965.1 uncultured Bacteroidota bacterium | reverse complement strand
TTCATTTTAAAATTATTTGAATGTTAAAGTAATTAAAAAAGTCTATAACAAAAAAATCTACGCATAAATGGCGCTACTCAAAGAATGCTCATGGCGCGGTTTTTTTAACCTGATTAAAAAATAAAAACCATTCTTATGAAAAAATACATGATCATATTGCTAATAATCGCTTCAATACTAAATGGTGATACAGGATTTTCACAAACAAGTGCAAAACACAATAAAATCGCAAAACGCAGCACACCCTGCAATACCATGGTTACCAGGCCAAAGCACTATGGAAAAAGTATCGCCAAACACCATTCAGTAAAAAAACATCCTGTTAAAAGGGTTGAGGAGACAATCACTATTGACGACCATTCTGCTACAGCGATTGTTAATATTAAAAACGGGGACGTTTATATAAATGACAGCCTTGTAACAAAAATCAGGAATCCAAAAAATGAAGACCATAGGATTATCATTAATTACATCATGCCCCCTACGCCTGAAATTGAACATGTTAAAACAAACACTTTCACTGGTGAAAGACCTGCCAAGGGAATGCTCGGTGTTCGGGTAAGTGATGAGTGTATGGCCGGGGCTATGATACAACATATTATACCATGCAGCTCAGCGGAAAAAAACGGATTATATCCGGGTGAACTGATCACTAAAATCGACGACCACAAAATCAATAGTGCGGATGAACTACTCGATGTTTTGGGCACCTATAATACAGGTGATAATGTGACTGTAACCTATGATGATTTTGGCAGAACTGAAACTATGAAAGTTGAACTTGGCCCGATACAAAACGGGATGAGTTGCGACCACTCTGAAATGAGGTCATGTGGCTGTCATCACTACTATTCAATGAGATAATCCGGTTGCAATATATTTTTTATATAAAGCCTTTGATACCGGATAGTAACAAAGGCTTTATTACATCAGAGGTTTTCAAAGAACTTTATATCAATTCTATACTTCTGTTTACAAACTCAGTAAGATCTGCACCGGTAAGCATGCCTTGTGATAACATTGCAAGATCATATGCTTGTTTTGCCAGTTGGGTTTGCTGTTCCTTACCGGCTTTCAGAATCTTGGTTACGAGCTTATGATTACCATTGATAGCTACTTTATAATTATCAGGCATAGCACCGTAGAAACTCATGCCGCCACCCATAGCAGACATATCTTTCATGCGCCGCATAAACTCATCCATGGTTACTGTTACCGGTAGTTCATCCTGGCTGAGTCCTTCTATTTCCACTTTCATATGTGGGTTGTGGATGGCCTTCTCGAAAATTTCTTTTATGTCCTTGCTTTCTGATTCACTAAGTACCGATTCTATTTTTTCTTCTTTACTGATCAGTTTATCTGCTACATCAGCATCTACACGCTTCAGTGAGGTTTTCTCCAGTTTACTCTCCAGGTTGTGGATGAAGTGGTTATCAATAGGGGAATTCATGAGCAGCACATCATAGCCTTTGCGGTTTGCGCTCTGGATAAATGAATCCTGTTTTGCAGGATCATTTGTGTAGATGTATACTACCTGGCCATCTTTATCGGTCTGCAGATCCTGTACTTTTTCGCGGTATTCGGGAATAGTGAAATATTCTTTTTTAGTGTTTGTGAGCAGTGCGAAATCCTTTGCTTTTTCATAAAATTTATCTTCGCTGATCATGCCATACTTTACAAACAATCCAATGTCGGGCCATTTTTCTTCATAAGATTTCCTGTCATTCTTAAATAGTTCTGCAAGCTTATCGGCAACTTTGCGGGTAATGTAACTATTGATCTTCTTTACATTATTATCAGCCTGCAAGAAGCTACGCGATACGTTGAGTGGTATATCGGGAGAATCAATGACACCATGCAGCAACATGAGGAATTCGGGTACAATATCTTTTACCTCATCAGTAATAAAAACCTGGCGTGAGAACAGCTTGATCTTATTGCGCTGCATTTCAAAATCCGGCTTCACCTTGGGGAAGTACAATACCCCGGTGAGGTTAAAGGGATAGTCTACATTGAGGTGTATCCAGAAAAGCGGGTCTTCGCTCATTGGGTATAATTCCCTGTAAAAGGCGAGGTAATCTTCATCCTTCAGCTCTGTAGGTGTTTTGGTCCAAATAGGAGTAGTCTCGTTTATAATATTATCTACGGCTATCTCTTTACGTTTGGGTTTATCATTTTCGTCTACCCCATCTTCTACGTATTCTTCTTTAGTACCAAACCTTACGGGTATTGGCAAGAATTTGCAATATTTCTCAAGGATGCCCTGCAACCTGTATTGATCGAGAAACTCTTCTGAATCCGGATTGATGTGGAGTATAATATCTGTACCTCTTTGTGTGCGGGTGCCTTCGGTGATTTCGAATTCGGTACTGCCGTCACAGATCCAGCGGGCGGGTTGCGCGCCGTCCTGATAAGAGAGGGTTTGTATCTCTACCTGATCAGACACCATGAATGCGGAATAGAAGCCTAGGCCAAACTTACCAATGAGTTCGTTGGCATCTTTGGCATCCTTAAATTTCTCTACAAATTCTTCTGCCCCTGAAAATGCGATCTGGTTTATGTATTTTTTAATTTCTTCTGCGGTCATTCCCAGACCGTTGTCTGATATGGTAATTGTTTTCTTTTCTTTATCGAAAGCTACCTCTACCAATGGCTCTCCTATACTGCCGCTATACTGGCCAAGGGCTGCAAGGCGCTTAATTTTTTGCACCGCATCTACGGCATTAGATACCAGCTCGCGGAGAAAAATCTCGTTGTCTGAGTATAAAAACTTCTTAATGATCGGAAAAATGTTTTCCGTATGAATTGAGATATTGCCTTTTTCCTGCATACTATATTATTTTAATCGTTTATATTCCATCATCAATCTATGTTCCAAACTATTTTAATTGTCAAATTGTCAGAAAAATGCGGCGAAAGAATGCCTGATCTTTTCGAAAAATTTATTTTTAGTTAATTGGTTTATTATCAGTTGTTTTTTGGGTAAAAATGTCCCGTTTTTGTCGGACCTCTCCCCGGCCCTCTCTACTTCGACTTCGCTCAGTACAGGCTGTGGAGCGGGTGAGGTCGAGTGAGTAGTGTGGGTGGATATGGTGTCATTGACTTGTTCGTTAACTTGTTCATTTTCGGGATGTATTTCATTTTGGGGAGTAGCTGCTTTTTGCCAATTTTCGAGGGCCTGGTCGTAGTTGGGGGTAGTTTGTATTTCTTTATCGAGGGCTTCGAGGTCTTTGCTGTCGGCGAATTGCTCTTCTATTTCGTGGTGGGGGAATTCCATTGTGCCGTTTTTATCAAAGCCTTGTAATAAAAAATCATTTACGTCGCGGTTTCTGCGGGCGGTCATATACTCTTCCATCTCGGGCAAAACTTCTGCTGCAAGTTGCGGATCTTTTTTCTTCAGGCCTTCGAGGAAAAAATTGAACATTTCCATGCTTTCATTTATGGTGCTCCTGTTTTTGATCTTTTTTATTGTTGTGGCGAGCAGGTGAAGGGTTTGGGCCTCTTTTAATGTGAGGGTACTGAGGGAGGGATCCTGCAGGAGGCGTGATGTGTAAATGTCTATGAGGTAGTAACATTTCTCGGCAACAAGGGCGGGCATATGGCGGGATGACTGCCGAAGTTTTTCCCAATTATCCTGTGCACACCAACGGAGTATGGTGCGGCGGTTGACGCCAACCGTATTTGCTCTTTCTGTTTTGGACATATTTGTCTGGAAGTATAGATCTTTTGCTTCTTCCTGCTGTGCGTTTTTCATTGTTATATTTTTTTAAGAAATAAAGGTCTGCAAGAGAAATTATTGAGGAGAAAAGGTGCATGCACCTTTTTTGTCTGAACCTTGATTCGCTTGATTAAGGGATGATCATGATTGTGAGAAAAAACGATCGTTTTGAATGCAGATCAATGATGGGATGCAAAACTGGTGTTCATTTGGAGTTGATTATTTGTGTTTAGCAAGAGAGGCGTTTTTATCATACTGCTGTAATGGCAATATGAAGTAAACTAAAATGTGGTATCTTTATTTATGGAGATTGGCTTATAACAACTGAGATAGTGACCAAACTTGCAGGCCTATAAAACAAAAATACCCGTATAGAGATTATATTTTTTTTTGCATTAAAGGAACCCCATAAAGTACAGCGATGAAAAAGTGGTTATTGATTGTTTTTATTTCATTGCCATTTGTTGCTAATACCCAGACCATTACTACTATTGCAGGGAATGGTATTCGCGGTTCTACAGGTGATGGCGGCCAAGCCGATTCTGCTGAAATTTCCCCTTACGATTGCGCTGTTGATTCACATGGGAATTTGTATTTTACCACTGCAAGTGGAGGAGCTGGATGTTGGATCAGAAAAGTAACCCCATGTGGAATAATTACCTCGGTAGCTGGTACAGGTGTATGTGGCTATAATGGCGATAGTATACTTGCAACAACAGCAAAAGTAAATAATCCAATAGGTATTGCATTTGATTCATATGACAATCTATTTTTTGCTGAAGAGTTCAACAATAGGGTAAGAAAAGTAGATGCGGTAACAGGTCTCATCAGTACAGTTGCAGGTAATGGGACGGCTGGTTTTGGCGGAGATGGAGGAGCTGCCTCCGTTGCAATGTTAAATGAACCTGGTGATATTTGTTTTGACCATTCTGGGAACTTATATATAGAAGATAATGGGAATTACAGAATACGCAAAATTAATACTTCGGGTATAATAAGTACAATTGTTGGAAACGGGACAGGCGGATATTCTGGCGATGGTGGACCGGCAGATTCAGCTGAAATATCAGACAATTATGGCATCTGTGCCGATACTAATGGGAACATCATTTTTGGACAAGATTACTGGTTCAGGCTACGGAAAGTAAATGTAAGTGATACCATTGCTTTTATGGCCGGTAATGGCTCATCGGGACCTTCAGGAGATGGTGGACTTGCAAATACTGCTGGAATAGAGTTTTTCGGTGTAGTTTATGACCGGTTTGGGAATCTATATATTTCCGGTTGGCATGATAACGATATTCGTAAAATCACTGATTCAGGTATTATTTATACAGTTGCAGGTAATGGAATTTCCGGTTTTGGTGGCGATGGCGGCCCAGCTGATTCTGCTGAGCTAGACGCTCCTTATGGCATTGCAGTTGATGCGTATGGCAACTTATACATAGCAGATGCGGGCAATAATCGTATTCGCAAAGTAACTCTTAACCCGGTCATTGCACCTGCTGCAACGATTACAAGCACAGCTGATACTGTATGTAGCGGTACTGCGGTAACTTTTACAGCTACCGTGACCGGAAGCAGCGCTCCATTTACTTATCAATGGTTGGTAAATGGCATAGTTGCCGGTGGCACCAACAATATTTATACTTATACTCCCGCTAACGGTGATTCTATACGTTGCGTACTATCTGTAAACGGCTTGTGTGCTACTCCGAGCAGTAATACTATTTATATTGTAGTTATCCCTACAACTATACCCTCTATTACCCTTACCAGCGCGCCTGTATCCACAATCGGCAGTATAGTGACGGTGAATGCGATAGTAGCAGGCGCAGGCAGCAGTTATAATATAAACTGGTATGATAATGGTGTACTGTTTAATACCACTACTACACCAATCGTTACCTATACCAAGACCGTGAACACGGATGTTGTTACGGCTACGGTGATACCGATGTCTGTGGGGTGTTATGATTCTACTTTGTCGGCGGCAATTACTATTACGGATTCGAGTACAGCCTCACCCCTGCCCTCTCCGGGGGAGCGGGTGTCAATTTACCCTAATCCCGCTGCTACTGAAATAACGATTAAAGCCGCTAATAAAATAAGCGAGATAACTATTACTAATGTGCTTGGGCAGATAGTGGCCTCACCCCGACCCTCTCCGGGGGAGAGGGAGCTGTTACGTATTGATGTTTCCGGGTTGCCGATGGGGGTTTATTTTGTAAAAGTGACAGATAGTGAAGGGTGGAAAACGGCGACTAAAATTGTGAAGCAATAAATATGGGTAAGCTTATGTAATTCCTCTCGCAAAACATTTCGTACATTTATTATATAATATTCCCTTTGAAAAAAAAGATTGTTATATCGTTTTTGATTTATGCTTTAGTGAGTATACATTCAGTCCTCCATGCGCAGATCATTACTACCATTGCAGGTGGCGGTAGTGGTGGTGATGGAAGCCCTGCTATTTCAGCAGCTATCGCCGATTGTGCAGATATTTTTTTTGACTACCAAGGTAACCTCTATCTCACCGAAGGGTTCTCTGCCAAGATACGTAAAATAGATGCAGTTACTGGCATAATCACTACTGTTGCAGGTACAGGAGTAGCAGCTTATCATGGAGATGGCGGATTAGCAGACACATCAACATTAACCGGTGCTAATTGTGGGTATGCAGATCCATCAGGCAACTTCTATGTAGGGGGCGGATTTAGGATCAGGAAAATAAATGCTATTACAAATATTATTTCTACCTATGTAGGTGATGGAATTAATGGGTATACAGGTGATGGCGGCATAGCAGATACTACCGAAATTGAAAATGAGGCCTTTGCTATTGATGGCATAGGCAATATGTATATTGGCGATGTTGGTAGAGTTCGTAAAATAGATACTTCAGGTATTATTACCACTATAGCCGGAAATGGAACAAGCGGAGATTCTGGAGATGGAGGCCCTGCTATCTCAGCCACTGTGGAAGGTGCATATGATATGTATACGGATGCGCATGGAAATGTCTATATAACCAGCAATGAAACAATACGTAAAATTAATGTTAGCACCGGCATCATTTCTAAAGTTGCGGGTACTGTTGACCATGCAGGCCCATATTTAGGAGATGGTATACCGGCTACATCAGCGTATATTCGTCCATTTGAAGTTGCTGTTGATGATACGGGAAACCTTTATATAGCCGATGAGTTTAATGCAAGGATCGAGAAGGTGGATACGTTTGGTATTATCCATACTGTTACAGGTAATGGTACTAATGGATTTAGCGGAGATAGCCATAATGCAGATTCTGCTGAGGTTAGCTACCCTGAAGGTGTGGCTATTGATCCCTGTGGCAATTTGTATATAGCAGATTTTGGCAATAACCGCATCCGCGAAATAACATTACGCCCTTTAGCTGCTACACCTACACCTACCATAAATATATCCGCGACATCAGACACTGTTTGCACGGGCACATCAGTTACATTTAATTCTGCTGTAGTAGGGAGTAGTACTAGATTTGCTTACCAATGGTATGTTAATGGTCTCCCTCTGAGTGCTGCTACCAGCACATCTTATTCATATACCCCCACTAATGGAGATGCCGTTCGCTGCGTATTTTATACACGCAATACCTGCTCTACCCCTGTCAATGATAGCAGTAATATCATCCATATGGTGGTAAATACGGCTGCTATACCCACTATAAATATTTCCCCGGCAGCAGATACAGTATGCGCCGGTACAGCAGTAACTTTTACAACCGCAACTACCAGTGCAGGCGGCATACTCTCCTACCAATGGAAATTAAACGGCAGTAATGTTGGTAGTAGTGCAAGTAGTTATACGTATACTCCCTCAAACGGAGATTCTGTACGTTGCGTGCTCACCAGCACCCCTAACTGTTCTTCAAGTACCACCACTAGCAGTAACACTGTACACATGGTCGTTAATCCGCTGGTTACCCCATCCATTAATATTTCCGCAAGTACCTCAGATACTGTTTGTGCGGGCACTTCTGTAACCTATACGTCTTCTATATCAAATGGTGGCTCCTCACCTGCATATCACTGGTATGTAAATGGGGTTGTAATGCCCGGCGGGAGTAGTTCATCATATACGTATTCACCTAATAACGGAGATTCAATACGCTGTGTGCTCAACAGCAGTGTTCTTTGTCCTACTTCCAGTTCGGTTAGCAGTATTACAATCCATATGGTCGTTGATCCCATTTATACACCTACGGTTACTATCGTACCGGAAACATCAGATACTGTCTGTCTCGGTTGGTCTGAGAAATATATTGCTACAGTTGCGGGTGGTGGTACTGATACTGCTTACAAGTGGTATGTAAATGCTGTTTTGGTAAGCACTACTTCATCTAATGAATATCTTTATTATCCATCAATTGGTGATTCTATTTATTGCGTCGTGGATGTAGGTTCAGCTTGCTCAAGTAATGGGTTGAGTAACGTTATTCATATCATAGTCATTACACCACCTGCTATTACTATTACCGGTAACCCTACTGCTGCCGTAGGTAGCACAGTTACAGTCAATGCTACCGTTGCAGGAGCAGGTAGCAGTTACCTTATAGATTGGTACAATAACGGCACTTTATTTAGTACCACAACTATACCCAAAATTACTTACACCAAAGTCACAGGTACAGACCATATTACGGCCAAAATAATATCCTCACTCGCCGGCTGTGATGATACTGCCACTTCGCTTGTTTTGATCATTACTTCTGCAACTACAGGAGTTAGTAATATAGCAGTGCCGCAGACAAATATTTATCCTAACCCAACAAATGCAATATTGCATATAGATAATGTTAGCACGCTTACAAGTTATAAAATGTTAAACATTATTGGTTCAGTATTGCAGCAAGGTATATTACAACCCGGCAATAACGATATTTCTATACAGGCAATATCACCAGCTATCTATTTATTGGAGCTAACAGATAACCAAGGACAAAAAACGGTTAGTAAAATTGTGAAACAATAAAAAAGAGCGTTTTTAATTCAGATCAATGATGGGTGCAAATCTGATGTTCATTTGGAGTTGATTATTTGAGACCAGATTTGCTATACCTGCTAAATAGGAAAGCCTTGCGATGTGCAAGGCTTTAGCATATATAAGTTGTGCTTGAGGATAAACCTGTGGAATCAGAAATAAAATTTGCCGGTAATGCTATGACTAAGCATTATTGGCAAATGCGAGTGGCAAGATCTTATCCCCACATCGAATTTGATTTCCCATTGTTTGAAACAATAGTTGCGGGGAATAATTTTACAACCAAACCATTTTTTACAAGGGAGTTCTTTAAAGTCTTCCGCATTGCTTCTTTTGGTGATTTGACAAGCTCATTTCTTACTACTCCCCTGCATTCGGATTTTTTAGTAACAAGTTCCATAAGCGTTTATTTTTCATAAAGTTAATCATTAACTAGTTAATAACAAAACAATAAGTTAAGGTTTAACAAATAAATTTAAACATTATTTATTTACACTATTGTATTGAAAAAAAGGATATTCTCGCCCATTCAGGGCTATGTTTTTATGTGGTTTTATACCGAGGGCTACACCCCCGGCTGTAATATTACGCCCATTCAGGGCTATGTTTTTGTGGTTTTATACCGATGGTTTCGCCCCCGGCTATTATATCATGCCCATTCAGACTATGTTCTTTTGTGGTTTTATACCGAAGGCTGCGCCGTCGATTGTTATGGCTGCAGGCCGATCTTACTGGATTTGCGAACTACCTCGCGAATGATGGCATCCAGCTGATCAGTAGCTGTGAGAATGGCTTCTATTATTTCTTTATTTTCGGCGGTTGTATTCTCTTCGTTACTAAATACGAGGGCAAGGCCCATAATGGTGGCTGCGGGCCCGCGCACTTTATGAGATTCTATAAAAGCGATCTCCCTGAGGGCGGTGTTTTGCTCCTCTATACGGAGCAGGTGTTTTCTCTGTTCGGTAATATCCCTTGCAAAACAACTAACACCGATGACGTGGTCATCTTTATCAAGTACCGGATTAAAACTGACACTGGTGTATCTTAACCGGCCATCGACAAGCATATCTTCTACTGATTTAAAAGAATGCCCGTTTAACGCATACTGGTAACAGGTTTCGAATTTATCGAGATATGTCTTATTTAACCCGTCATGTAACACGTTATCTCCCCTATCCAGCTCCTGGCCGATGAAGTGATATACCCACTTTTTAAAAGAATTATTGCATTCAATGATCTTATATTCCACATCGACCAACCAAATAGGATCGTCTGTGTTATTAATAAGCATGCGCAGATTTTTTTCATCTGCAATGACTTTTGCAATATCTATTTCTTTATCTGTCATTTTTTAAAATGCCAACAAATATACTAAAATAAAATTCATTTCAGCGATTTTAAGTGGTCATTTACAATTTTAAGTGCTGTGAAATAATATTAATATAATTAAAGCATTGGCATTAGACAGGGCTTTTTAGAAAATTGTCAAATCCTATCTCTAACCCGCAGCCTGTTAGTGTAGAACTAATTCACCAGATCAATTCCAAATATCGTCTCATAAATTTCCCTGTGAATAATATCAACAAAAGCAAGGGCCTCCTTCTCGGAATCAGCCTTAACTACTGCAAATATCGGTTTGCCATTTTTATGTTCATAGTGGTAAAGCCCATTAAGGGAATATCTATCATTAACATCTTTACAAATAAGTACGTCATTATTAGCGAATGTGAGCTTATATATATTCATAAGGTACATTTTTAAGAGAAAAAACACAAAAAAATCATGCCACCAATAACGTTTCGTTAACATTTTAGATAGATCACCATTAAAATCATTCATTTTAATGGGTGAATAGTGATTTATTATCAATCGATTATCAAAATAAATAGCAATGCGTTTCACTATATCTTTGGAACCTTTATGAAAACCGCAAATACTGCAAGGAGAAACCCGGATATAATACTAATAGGCGCCGGCATAATGAGTGCCACCCTGGGGATATTACTTAAAGAATTACAACCACACCTTGAAATAGACGTTTATGAAACGCTTGACAATGTGGCTGAAGAAAGCTCTGCTGCATGGAATAATGCCGGCACGGGCCATTCGGCCCTGTGCGAGCTGAATTACACCCCGCAAAATGCAGATGGATCGATAGACATATCGAAAGCGCTGCATATCACAGAATCATTTGAGGTATCAAAACAGTTTTGGGCCTACCTGGTAACGCAGGGTGTGATACCCTCGCAACAAACATTTATACACAGTGTGCCCCATATGAGCTTTGTGTGGGGTAATGAGCATGTGGCCTACCTTGAAAAACGCTATAAGGCAATGCAGGCGCATCATTTTTATAAAACGATGCAATTTGCGAAAGATAATGCACAGCTAAAAGCATGGATGCCCTTAGTGATGGAAGGGCGGGATGAACAAATGCCTGTAGCTGCAAACCGAATAGAAATAGGAACAGATGTGAATTTTGGCGAGCTTACGCGTAACCTTTTTGATCATTTAAAAAACAAAAAAGGGATTGGATTGCACCTGAATCATGAGGTGCGGCGCATAAATAAAGATGATGGTAAATGGCGGCTAAAAATACTGGATAAAACATCCGGCAATGAAGTAGAAACCAGTGCAAAGTTCCTGTTTATCGGGGCCGGCGGCGGGGCTTTGCGATTGCTGGAAAAAGCAAACATACCTGAGGCAAAAGGATATGCGGGATTTCCGGTTAGCGGGCAATGGCTTAAATGTAACAATAAGGATTTAATAGCACAACACCATGCAAAAGTATATGGGTTGGCAACAGTGGGCGCCCCGCCAATGTCGGTACCCCACCTGGATACCCGTATTATAGACGGAAAGAAAGAATTGCTCTTCGGGCCATATGCGGGCTTCTCTACCAAATTTTTAAAAGAGGGGTCTTACCTGGACCTGCCTGAGTCGATAAGGCCGGGGAATATAGTGCCACTCATAGAAGCCGGGCTTCATAATATACCACTTACCAAGTATCTCATAAAACAGGCCCTTCAATCGGAAGAGGACCGGATGGAGGAACTGCGTGAATACTTCCCGAATGCAAAAAAAGAAGACTGGGAACTGAAAATAGCCGGGCAAAGAGTGCAGGTAATAAAAAAAGATGCCCGCGAAGGTGGATTGCTGGAATTCGGGACCGAGGTGGTGTGTGCCGAAGATGGCAGTATTGCTGCATTGCTGGGGGCATCGCCGGGGGCATCGACTTCTGTATCTATTATGCTGGGGCTTATAAATACCTGCTTCAAAGAGCATGTGATATCTAAAGAGTGGAATGAAAAACTGAAGCGTATGATCCCATCTTATGGCCTGTCGTTGGCTAATGATGCACAATTGTGTGACAGGATACGATCACATACAAGTGAGGTGCTGAGACTTAATAAATAATTTAACCACAAAAAGAAACGATATAATCATTCAGGAATTCCTGCGAACTGATTTTAATCATTTGATTAAATAATTTGTTTAAATCGAATTATTAATTTTACCTTTGCGGGGTAATGGCTAAAAAAGTAATCGCGGATATCGAAAAGAATACTTCCACCGAAGAAAAGATAAAGGAAGCAGCCAGGCGTGTGTTTACCCAGAAAGGATATGCGGCCACACGGACAAGAGATATAGCAGAAGAATCAGGGCTTAACCTTGCATTGATCAATTACTATTTCAGGAGTAAGGAAAAACTTTTTGACATTATCATTGTAGAGCATCTGCAGCTATTCATACACAGTGTGATGGAAATAGTGAATGACCCCAAAACCACACTACAGCAAAAAATGGAAACGTTGATAAGCCATTATATAGATATGCTTATCGAGAATCCGTACATCCCGATCTTTGTATTAAATGAAATAAATGCCAATCCGGAAAAACTGATCGAGAAACTGGGATTTGAAAAAATGCAGCGTGAAAATTTATACATAATAAAGCAGTGGAAAGAAATGGCTGCGGCTAAGAAAACACCAGCCATCAACCCAATACACATTGTGGTGAATGTGCTGTCGATGACAATATTCCCATTTATTGCCAGCCCTCTATTGAGAAACAGGACAGGAATGAGCCTCGGTGAATTTAACAAGCTGATGGAAGAACGGAAGAAGATGATACCAGTATGGATAAATGCTATGATAAAGGGTGGTTGAAGTTAAATAGTTAATTAGTTAAAAGGTAAGTGGTCAATTAGAAACAAGGAATCTTTTGAACAATGTTTAAGAAAAATATATTTATCATTCTGCTTTTGTCATTCTGCAGGATGGCTAACGGGCAGGTAGTATTCACATCACTGGAAGATGTGTGGAAATATGCCGATGTGCATAATATCACGATAATAACCGCCAAGTACGAAGCGGAGAAATCGGTGTATGCAAAACGGCAGTCGTACAGTGCACTATTGCCGCAGGTTAATGCTACGGGCTCTTATACGGATAATTTAGCGTTGCAAACAACCTTAATACCTGATGAAATAGCGGGTGGCCCTCCGGGTAAATACCTGAAACTACAGTTTGGACAACAATTTGTTTATGCCGGGGGAATCTCTGCGCAGATGAGTATACTGAACCTGCAAAATGTGTACAATGCGCAAATAGCAAAACAAACAGAAGAGCTGAATAAGGCATCACTGGCTAACAACAGGAAAAGTGTTTATCAGCAGGTAGCCACTCAATATTATTCGTATCTGCTTATGCAGGAAGCGTATGATCTTGCGGCACAATCGGCTAAAATATCGGATTCCGTTTTTGAATCTGTAAGCAATAAATTTAAAGAGGGCGCGACAAATGAGGCCAATGTAGACGTGGCTAAATTAAACTTTGAACGGGCGGAGCAGAATGAGCTGTCGGCAAAATACCAGATGCTTACAGCACTCAATAACATGAAAGCCTTATTAAATCTGTCGGTGAAAGATTCACTGGCCATCAATGCTTCATTAAATGAAAATCTGAAGAGCGAAGGGAGTGCAACATTCCAGGAAGACCCGGCTATAAAATTAGCGATGTACCAGGAGCATATCAGCCTTAGCCAATATCGGGCTGCAAACAGTGCGTTCGCACCAACAATCAATATCCTGTATAATTATGCTAACCAACGCTTTGATAAAACATTCGAGCCGTTTAGCGGAGCAAGCGGCACCGCAGGTTGGTTTCCATCACAATATTGGTCGTTGCAAGCGGCTATACCATTATTTACCAGCGGGGGCAGGCTCTTCCAGTCAAAGAGAAATAAAATAGCCTGGGATGAAAGTAAGGAGCAATATGAAAATACCCTGAAACAATCTGCAATAAACGATGAGAACATAAGGCTGAATTATCTGAAAGCAGCAGCCGTACTCAACAAAGCAAAAGATGTAATGAACCTGTCGTTCGATAACTACATGCATATCTCTTACCGTTATGAAGGAGGCATTGAATCGATAGAAACGCGACTAAATGCTTTCAGGGATTACATTGATTATCAAAACCAATACCTCAATAGCTTATCAGATATGCTGGTGCAGCTATACCAGGTGAAGATACGGCAACAGGCATTTTAATTATGGCAAAAGAGAGATTTTATAAACGATAAAAAGGAACTGATAAATATTTTCAAATGAACCGGATAAACATAACACTTGTAATGCTTGTTTTGCTCACCACAGCTGCGTGCAAACCTAAGTATGATGAGTTCACACCCAAGACCGGGCCCGTAACGGAAGCGGTATTTGCATCAGGCAGTATAGAGCCTAAGGATGCGTATACACTTACCTCGCTTTCTGATGGCTTTATTGTAAAAAGCTATGTCACTGAAAACGACCTGGTACATGATGGCCAATTACTGTTCCAACTGGATAACAGGCAGCAAAATACCCAGGTGAAAATAGCGCAAACTAACGTTGAATACGCAAAGATCAGCGCATCAAATAATTCGCCAGCCTTATTACAAATAAAAGACCAGATCGATGCCGCTCGCATAAAGATGAAAACAGATTCATTAAACTTATCCCGTTACCAGCATTTAATCGCTACCAATTCTGTATCAAAACAAGATCTTGATAATGCGCAACTGAATTACGAATCTTCTTTAAACTCCTATCTGGCTTTGGTTGAAAATTACAAGGCAACGGCAGATAAAGTGAAACAAGACCTTACAAATACCCAATCACAATTGCAAAATGCAGTAGCGGGGAATCAATATTATAATCTATTGGCCATTGGCAACAGTAAGGTATATCAAATATTCAAAAAACAAGGCGACCTCGTGCGCAAGGGTGACCAGGTAGCGCAGTTGGGAAACCCGGATTCAATTGTGATAAACCTTGACCTGGACGAGGGCAGCATAAGCAAAGTGCAGCTGGGACAGCAAGTGCTGGTGGAGTTAAATACTGAAAAGAATAAAACCTATGAGGCGCATATAAGCAAAATATACCCGCACTTCAATGAAACTTCACAATCATATAAAGTGGAAGCTCGCTTTCAGAAAGAGATGCCGGGTCTGATATCAGGCACGCAGCTACAAGCGAATATAATAACCAATAAGAAGGAAAATGCAATGCTGATACCACATGTATATGTTATAAGCAGGAATAAAGTACTCGTAAAAAAAGATAAAAAGATGGACACTGCGACCATTACCACAGGCATTGTATCTGATGAATGGATTGAGGTGCTGAGCGGACTGAACACAAATGATATAATACTGAAAGAGAAAAATGCAGGGACGAGCGGCAATACCATTTCTGTTCCGGGGGGCAAATAAACCTAGCTAAAAAATCACCGAATGAAACTAAATGTAAATACCGAAATAGCGCTAACCTACCTTGCAACAAGGAAGAAGCAGACTATGGTAGCCGCCATGGGCGTAATGTTCGGCATATCTATGTTTATATTTATGCAGTCGTTGATGAAGGGCACCAATGATTATTTTGAAAAAATGTCGTTCAACAGCACACCACATATCCGACTGTATAGTGAGAATCAAGTGGCAGATAACCATATGCTGGTAAACTTTCTTAAAGACCCGTCAACTAAAGTACTCACTAACCCGAAACAACTTATACAGACACAAGGCATCATCAACCCTTATGGTATCATCCGGGAAATTAAGGCTAACCCACAAGTTACAAATGTTACACCACAGGTGGCTGCAGATGTGATATACACCAGTGGCAGCGTGCAGATAAACGGCAATGTGGCTGGTGTGAATATTGACCAGGAAGACAAAATGTTTGACGTGCAGGGCAATATGGTATCAGGCGACCTGCACGACCTGAACAGAGTGAACAACGGGCTGCTTATAGGCAAAGGCGTTGCAGATAAACTGAGCCTGCATGTAGGGGACAATATAACTGTTACCTCCGGCACCGGCAGCCCTACGATCATGAGAGTAGTAGGCATATTTGCAACAACGATAAAACAGGTAGATGACACAAAGTCTTATGCGAATATTGTGCAGGCACAAAACCTGCTGGGTAAAGACAGAAGCTATGTTACTGATATTAAGATAAATATCAGGGACTATAACAATGCTCCTGAAGTGGCGCGCGACCTGGAAACCCTGACGGGTTATAAGGCAGAAGACTGGGTAAAAGCAAATGAGCAACTTAAAGCAGCATTTAAGATACGTGCAGTGATACTGAACTCAGTCATTGGCGTTATACTCCTCGTTGCCGGGTTCGGGATATACAACATCCTGAACATGACCATTTATGAGAAGATAAAGGAGATCGCAATATTGAAAGCACAGGGTTTTTCCGGTCCCGCGGTTACAAGTATTTTTTTACAACAGGCAATTTACATTGGGTTAATGGGTGGTATCGTAGGTGTTATCTGCGGCTTTGGTATTACCTATATGGTATCGAGAATATACATAGGAGCGGGCACACTAAAATATTTACCAATGTCTTTTTACATACCACATTACATTGAGGCTATTTGCTTCGGAATATTAACAACTATTGCAGCAGGGTTTTTCCCTGCAAGAAAAGCATCAAAAGTTGACCCTGTAACGATAATTCGCGGATAATGGCAGATATAGCACTGAAGTCGGTTAAAATAAACAAGTTCTTTCATGACCCGGTAACCATGCCGGTACTAAAGGATATTTCGCTGGAAGTATCCAAGGGAGAGTTCGTTTCAATCGTTGGCAAATCAGGGTGTGGCAAGTCGACACTGCTTTATGTGCTATCGACTATGGATACAGACTATGAAGGTTCGCTGGAGATAGATGGTACAGTAGTAACGGGAAAGTCACTGAATGAACTTGCACGCATCCGCAATACCTCTATTGGTTTTGTATTCCAGTTTCACTACTTGCTACCTGACTTTAGCTGCCTTAAAAATGTGATGATCCCGGCTTTACGGCTTGGCAAATTATCGGCCAAAGAAATAGAGGCCAAAGCTTATGAAAAACTGAAAATGTTTGGCGTGGAAGACCAGGCATTGAAGAAAGCCAATAAATTATCAGGCGGCCAGCAACAACGGGTGGCCATTGCCAGGGCTTTGATAAACGACCCGGCCATTATTATGGGAGACGAACCAACGGGAAACCTTGACTCAAAAAACACAGGTATCGTGTTTGATCTTTTCCAAAAACTCACTAAAGAATTAGGGCAAACGATCATCACAGTTACCCACGATGAAGATTTTGCAAAACGATCAGACCGTATCATTGAAATGGCAGATGGTGAGATAAAAAGCCATGGGCATTAGTGAGAAATTCCAAATCGAAAATTCCAAATTCCAAGACACAGAATATTGATAATTTGAAAGCAACTATTTTACTGGCGAAATAGTATAACCGAGCTCTTTTCCCCGTGCAATTATCCTAGTGATTAATGCCGGTGTAAGTTGGTTGCATACAACAATCTTCTTATCGTTGAGCGATATTACATGCTCTTCTTTGAAGAAATAACGGTCATGTTTAAGCCCTGATATTTCGCGCGCTTTATCAACGTCCTGAAAAACACCAAGGCGAGAAGAGATCAAATTGTCGGGAAATAGTTTTTTCAATTTCTCGTAAGTCATACTTGTGTCTTTGCCAACTATATGACTTACGAGCGCCCATACCAAAGGCCCTTTGCCATATACTTTACCATTGAACTCAAATTTGTCATAGTTCTTCGATGTAGTTTGTCTTGAAGGTTGTGGTCGAGTTGTAATTATGGGTCTTATTTTTACATTCTTATTGCTGTTCCCTTTTTCAACTATTTCTTGCGGCTCATTATTTAAATGATGAATGAGCAGGAATTCATCTTCAAACCATTCGTACTTTATCAATGTAATTTCACCCTTACTATTTTTGGCTTTTACTATATCGGCATCATTGAATTCTTTAGCAACAAGTATTAATTCAATACTGTCCTTGGCTATTTCTTTATGCTTTGGGAGTTCCGCATTATGGGTTTGTGTCGCCAATAAATAAACATCTGCAAAATTGTCTTCAATAAAATCCTTATAATCGCTTGCCTGATTTCTGATGTTCTTATCTAAATCTCTTTTCAGTTCTATAACTACAAATTTTTTACTTATTGAATTAAAAGCCAAAATATCGATTCTTCCTGAGGTCCCTTTACTTCTAACATTCCCATCAAGAGAAAACTCTCTTTTTATAAATATAAATTGAGGGAAGAAGTTTTTCCAATTATCTGATAAGAAGTGATTTAATTCTGACTCTGATTTCCCAACCGATTTAAGAAATTTCTTATTGTTTAATGAGAATATTTGAAACATAATAAGTAAGTGCGTTATATTTTTCAAAGATAAAATTGTTTTCAACCATACAACACAATTATTATAAGTGTAATGCCAATATTTAAAAAATACTATCTTTCGGAAGTAAAACGTTATTGTAAAGAGAAATTAAAGAATGTATAAAAAAACAAAACCCGGTCGCATGCAAGCAGCGGCTACCGGGAATAACAATGTAAAGTTAAGATAAAAAATAAAAACAATGAAAAATTGATATAATGCAACTACAAATAACAATAAATATAATTAAATGAAGTATAATGAATTTGAGCAATTAATTTCTCCTGCAAGGTTAGCGAAATATAAGGCTGCATGTGCCAATAATAACAAAAGGATTTTCAAATTATACAGGGCAAATATTCGTTTATCAGGCGCAGTACTCGCAGTATTAGGAATGTTTGAAGTTGTTTTGCGAAATAAAATTGATGTTCATTATAAAGCACAATTCCCAGCGATATCTGGAGCTCATGAATGGTTATTGGGCGCTACATTGCCTGGTGGCTTTCTTACAAATCCCGGCTGCCATAACTCAAGCATCAAAATTAACCAGTCATATACTGATTTAGGGATACACTATACCCATGACCGACTATTGGCATCCTTAAGCCTGGGGTTTTGGAAATACTTATTTAAAGGCAACCAATATATGGCCGGCGGAAATACATTGCTAAAAATATTTCCAAATAAACCGCCACATACTAATCAAAGTATTGTATTTACCAAATTGAATAGAATAAATGATTTAAGAAACAGGGTTGCACATCATGAACCAATATGTTTTGGTCCTGGGAACACAATCAGTACAACTTATATCCGAACACATTATAAAGAGATCATTGATTTACTATACTGGATGAATATTAATGTAGAACAACTATTTATCGCAATAGATGGCGTGATAAAAGAATCTGATTCTATTGATAAAATATAATCTTACACTTTACAAAAAGGTCGCCATTCTATCTTGCCACTTCCGTAGCCTCATAGATCTCCCTTAATTCAACAGAAACCTGGATAGAAGATAATTCAAGGCTTTGATCAATATTATTATATTCTTTAAGCTCCCAGTTGCCGCCGGAATTGATAAACCAATCTTCAATGCTTATTGAAGTAGTATCTACCATAATGTATTCTTTCAAAGTGGGAATATCCCGGTATGACTTGAATCGTGCTTTACGCTCCCTTGTAGTAAGTAGAGCCACTTCTATTATCACAGTTGGATTTAGAAAATTCATTTTATCATCGTTCAGGCTTTTCGGCTTACCGCAAATAATGCTCAAGTCTGGGTAAGTAAAGAGTGTATTCTTTTCGATGTGTATCCTCAAGTCGCTGCCAAAAGGCCTGCAAGACTTCCCTTTTAATTTCTGCGTTAAAGCACCATGCAAATTTGATGTAACAATATTATGTTCCAGCTTTGCCCCGGACATTGCGAATATTTCACCCTGATAATATTCATGTTTTTCTGTGGCAGCATTTTCCATTTCGAGATATTCTTCGATAGAATAATGACGTTTGGCGTATGCAACTGCAGGCTCATTGACTTCCATAATTAAAATTACAAAATTATTCAATCCAAACTCATCACAGCTTACATCTTCTCAGGCAACCTAATCCCCATAAGGTTCATGGCGTGGCGCAATACAGATGCGGTCATAATTATGATCATGAGCCGCAGTTGTTTTTTCTCTTCGCTCTCTGCTTTTGAGATACTGTGTGCATCATAAAAAGTATTGAACATTTGTGCCAGCTGGAAAGAGTAGTTGCATATTGATGACGGGTTAAACTCATCAGCAGCATCTGAAAGTATCAGCGGATATTCTTCCAGTGCAAGAATGATCTTTTTTTCCAGCGGGAATAATTCAGTGGCTTGAATAAAGGACTGAAACTTTGTGCAATCAGGATGCCCTGATACATTTTCTTTTCTCAGTATAGAGCATATACGGGCATGCGCATACTGGATGAAGGTAGCGGTATAGCCGTGCAGGTCTATGGATTCTTTAGGGTCGAAGATCATTTTCTTCTTAGGGTCTACCCGCAGCAGGTAGAACTTAAGCGCGCCCAACCCTATTGTTTCATAAAGTTTTGTCAGCTCCTCTTGCGAAAAGCCTTCTGTCTTTCCGCTCTGCTCGGTTTGCTCCCTCGATAGGTTAATCATTTCGGCTACCATATCATCAGCATCTACTACTGTGCCTTCACGGCTTTTCATTTTGCCGGTAGGCAGTTCCACCATGCCATATGAAAGATGATAGATACCATCGGCACAAGGCTCGCCCAGTTTTTTCATGATGAGCTTCAATACCTGTATGTGGTAGTTCTGCTCATCAGCAATCACATATACCGATTGATCGAGTTTGTATTCGTCATACTTCAACTTTGCAGTGCCGAGATCTTGTGTCATATATACAGAAGTGCCATCGCCGCGCAGCAGTAGCTTTTCGTCAAGACCGTCTTCCTTAAGGTCTACCCATACGGAGCCGTCATCTTTTTTAAACAGTACACCCTTGCGCAAGCCATCTTCCACTATTTTCTTGCCCAGCAGGTAGGTATCACTTTCATAATACATCTTATCAAAAGAGATCCCGAGGCGTTTATAACTTTCATCAAATCCCTTATACACCCAGCCATTCATCATTTGCCATAGCTGACGCACCTCCTTATCCCCAGCCTCCCATTGGCGGAGCAGGTCTTGCGCATCCTTCATTATTGGGGCCTCCTTCTCGGCAGTTTTCTCGTCCATACCGCTATCTATCAGTAATGCGATCTCCTGTTTATAAACATCATTGAATTTCACATAGTAGTCGCCCACAAGGTGATCGCCCTTTATACCTGTTTTTTCAGGAGTGGCCCCATTCGCATACTTCATCCAGGCTATCATTGACTTACAGATATGTATACCCCGGTCGTTGATAAGATTTGCTTTCACCACCTGGTTGCCGGTTGCTTTTAATACTTCTGCAATTGACGAACCAAGAAAGTTGTTTCGCAGATGACCAAAATGCAGTGGTTTATTAGTGTTGGGCGATGAATATTCTATCATTACCCGGCGGTCTGTTTTGGGTTTTTCCCCGTAACGGGTATCCGTAAAATGATTCAGTAAAAATGACACCCAGTAAGCATCCTTTATGCTCATATTAAGAAAGCCGCTCACAATATCATAAGAAGAAAACAGCTCTGTTTTTTCTAAAAGAAAATCACCTAATTGTTTACCAATGGCATCGGGCTTTTGTCTCAGCAACTTAATGAATGGGAATAAAACAATAGTATAATCACCGGTAAACTCAGGTTTTGTCTGGCTCACTGAAATCATAGAAATATCAATAGACATATCCGGGTAAAGATGCTTTAAGGCATCCTGGGCGGCACGTTTTATCTGGCTGGCAAGGGTCATTTGCTATATTTTGCAGCAAAAATAACCTTTCTGCTGCGCAAAATGGATAAGCAGCGGAATTGGCTGATATAGAAATCAAAGAAAAGTAAAATAATTATTATTTGTTGGCAAACTGTTTGTAACTTTGAATTGTAAAACACAGGCAGATACCACCTATGAAAATTGCCTGAAAATATTGAAATTAAATATTGAAACTATAAAATTGAAATTCGGAATACTTGGTGTATTTTTCATTTTACTTTTAATCTGCTAACAACTACCTTATGAATGTTTCTACGCGTTTTATTGTGATTGACGATGATGAATTCAATAACAAGATCTGTACTGTTACCCTTGAAAAAATAGACAAAGAAGCTAACATTAAAACATTCCTTAGCCCTGTAGAAGGTTTTGCACACATCGTAACAGAATATTCCAAAACGGATAATAACGAAAATGCAGTGCTTTTCCTGGATATTAATATGCCGGTGATGAATGGCTGGGAATTTCTTGACCGCTTTGACGAGCTGGATACTTCCATCAAAAACCGGCTTAAAATCTATATCCTTTCTTCTTCTGTTGATAAGAGAGATATTGAAAAGGCGAAAGCGAATAAAAATGTGGTGCATTATCTTATAAAACCACTTACAAAAGAAACCATAAGGCTTATTACTTATTCGCAAAACAGGTAAGCGGTCATTTATCTGGCAGTTAGTATAGAAACTTAACATCCTGAAAAAGAAAGTGCTACATACTGGCATTATTGCGTTAATACTCTTACTGAGTGTGCAGGGTGTTTATTATATATTATTTGACCTGGCACAGGTCAGTTTCAAATCAGAGTCACAACGATCAATATCAGAAAATAAAAATCTTGGGGTTATAACCCTTTCGCTTAAAATATTTTCACAGCGCGCTGATAAAAATGAAATATGGGTAGACGGCGCTTTATATGACATAAGCAAGTACCATATTGATGGAGATCGTGTATATGTAACTGTATATCATGATAAGGATGAAGAAGGATGGGTGAAAAATATCACATCGATCTTCGAAGTATCAGACAACAACTTGCAGGGACAGCATATCTCGAAAATACACAGCAATGGTTTTAATGATTGTAAAATACTACCCAACCCGTACCGGGAATCCGGTATGGCATCTTTATACCCGATTAAAGATATTCCGCATCGCTTCTGTTTTTACTACCTTGATGGTTACACAAGTATAACTTCTCCGCCTCCCGAATCTGTAACTACCTGCTAATACTGTTTATTGCCGGCAATTCAACCATCCTTTTACTGCATTAAGATGGAGTTGGCAAAATAATATTAGTTAAGGATCATCCTCGATCGATCTCATTAAAGCATCTGCATCCGCTACTACAAGCCTTAACATATTTATGGCCTGTAGTGCCGGGATATATAGTATCTGCTCCTGCAGTGGCTGTGCAAAGTGAGTATTAGAGCGGCAACACAAAGGAGCATATTATTTACTTGATCAACATAAAACCTTTTAAGTAATGGAAACGTCTGTAACTCAATACACATCAGTTATCCGAAAAAAAACAGGGGCAAAAGAATATTCCGGAATGGATTATACAACTGCACAAAAAGCGGCAGCAACCATAAGGGCCCTGGACCATACAATCCGCAAACGGATCATTGACCTACTGGAAGAAAACAAGCGTATGCAAGTGAGTGAAATTTATGTAAAATTAAATTTACAGCAAGCTGTAGCTTCGCAACACCTGGCTATTTTGCGTAAAGCAAAAATCGTGAACGTTGAATATACAAAGCACGATTGCAGGGTTATATACTATTCGTTAAACCGTGCGCGTATTTCTGAAATATTCAAGTTCTCGAAGATACTTGTATCCTGAAGCAATCTCTGGTCTTTATAAAAAAATCCCGCTCTTTTAAATATTAAGAGCGGGATTTTTATTAAGTGAGTATATTTTATTTTGGAACACCCTAGTAGATCACCAGCTTTTGCTTCCCTTCTATTGCATTGCCGGCAGCTATTTCAAAAACGTAATTACCTGCTACCAGCCCGGGGATATTTACATTCAGCTTGCCTCCTTTAAGCGTGCCACTACCCTGCCATACAGTCTTTCCGTTATTGTCTGTCACCTGCATGTTTACTTGTTTATCTGCAATGTTTTTAACGGTAACGGTAAAATTGCCATGGTTTGGATTAGGGCTGATCATAATACCATCCGCCACAAACGGAGCAATAGATGCTACAGACACCGGCAATATAGTCGTAGTGTTCTTTGGCGATTTCCATAGGCTTCTTCCGTATGTAGCTGCCCAAATTTCATTAGTAGCGTAGTTTATTTCAAGATCAGCAACCTGTATACTTGGCATGCCTGTTGCGTATGGCTGCCAGGTAGTCATTGTGCTGTCGCGGTAATAAACACCTATTTCTGTACCTACATATATATCCCTGCTGAGATAGTCTATTGCAAAACATAATACAGGTACGTCAGGTAATCCTGAAAATATTTCCTGCCACCCGGTTGAAGCATTCCATTGGGCTACCTCCGGGCTACCATAGCCTGAAAATGTAACCCAGATGTGATTCGCATCACGCGGGTCTATTTTAATGTCGCTGATAAATTGCGAGCCGGTATAAGGAGCTGTAAGTGTAGTCCATGTAGTGCCATGATCATGCGTATAATAAATGTTCTGCGAATTGGCATCTTCTGTTGCGAAAATAGTATTGGGATCAGCGGCTGTAGTAACAACCCTATACAGGTTACTTGAAGTTAACGTGCCTGAAATATCATTCCACGATGCGCCCTCGTCAAGGCTTTCAAAAACGTCAGCGTAACCTATGAGTATACAAGTATGACACGATGGTTCGTTTGATATAGGCGTTACCCAACCTCCTGAGCCTTCGCCAATACCAGATGTAATATCTGCGGCAGTATAGATGGGTGGCGCCTGAGTAGGATCAAGAATGTTAAAATACCCATATTCAGAAGATCCGTACCCAACAGTACTGTCTGCAAAGTCAAGCAGGCAAGCCATACCATCGCCACCACAGGCCTCTTCATAAATACCACCGGGCCTTGTAACTTTAGTACCTACATCCTGCGCCCCGGATATTGCAAAATTTGCTACATTGCTTACTGAAGTTCTATATATCTCCTCAATACCCATCCTGTTAGTATAGTCATTCCATACACCCGTTGCAGTAGGATTATATGACGAATAGATACCGCCATCATTGGTTTCGTAAAACGTATTAGGCGTTAAGGGATTGTATGCCATCCAGTGCTTATCTGCATGCACAGTAGCCACACCGGGCAGCTGGCCAGACCATTGGCTGGCAATATTCCACGAAAAGCCACCATCTGTGGAGCCCCATGTATTTACACCGCCGGTGAATACCGTATTGGAATCCAACGGGTTGATAGCCAGTGGCAGTGTATACCATCCCTGGCCACCGCAACCTGCCCCGCCGGCATCCCATGTAAGCAAATTGCCGCTGCAGCCTCCTGTATATATTTCTGTATACGAATTGCCTGCATCAGATGATTTGTAGATACCATCAAGACCATTTGAATTAGTACCGGACACATCATATGCCGAACCAACCGCCAATACCATATTGGGCGCAGCAGGGGTTACTGCAAGTGTTATCCTGTTTGTAGTTGTTAAGTTTGTTTGCTGGTTCCATGTAGTTCCGCCATCATTTGAAAGCCATATCTGCGCGCATGTGTATGGCGTAGTATAATAGTTCATTGCAGTTGTACCATATAAAGTGGCCGTATCATTAGGACTATAGAGCACCTGCATAAAATTATTGGCATTAACCAGATTAAACGTTGCGCCGCCATTGTATGAGCGGTACAACCCTACAGAGGTTGCCAATATAAGCGAATTTGTATCCAGCGGGTTTATAAGCATTGAATTGGCAATATTATACATTGAGGGTGTCCAGGTGATACCTGTTGTATGCCACGTGGCACCACCATCATAAGACTTCAATACGCCTATGCCATAATAATCGCCGCCATCCCTGTCGCCCATACACAGATACACTGTATTGGGATTGAGCGGGTTAAAAACGATATCAGACACGCTGAGTAATGGCAATTGGTCGGTCATGCAGGTCCAGCTGGCTCCATGATTAGTAGTCTTCCAGGCACCGCCACCGGCACTACCTATCCAAAAAGTATTTGAATCAGCAGGATGGAACGCCACAACATTAATACGACCTACCCCTTGCCCCTGAGCCTCTGAAGAATCGGGCCCCTGAAATAACCATGCCGCAGCACTACCTGATGTGTTTCTTGCTGCGCTGTGTTCTTTTTTCCGGGCTTCTGCTTTTTCCCATTCCTGCCATGTCTTGGCCGCAGATACTATATAACCATTACCATCAGTATGCTGCTTCCAATACCACAACCAGCGATCAAACTGGTAATCTGCCTCATCATGTTCTTTTGGCAATCCCGGTAATACCTTCGACAATATCCCATTGCTTTTACCATAATCCGGATGCGCCTTTTGGTAGCTTGCGATTACATCACTAAGCTTTACAGGCACCTTGCTCCCGGCTATATTAACCTGGGCCATTAATTGTGCTGACATTACTAAACAGCCACAAAACAGTAATAATTTTCTCATAAAACATTTTTAAAGGCACAAAAAAGAACCAATTACTCAATAAAATACCCGCCTATGAAACATGCCCGGCAGCATACAAGTGCCCTATACAATATAGACGTAAAAAAAGATCCTAATCTTGGGTTATTCAAAACAAAAAAGATTTGCTGCTACTCATTAATAACGAGCGCTTTTAATAAAAACTGCAAGCCCTCCTAGTAGATCACCAGCTTTTGCTTCCCTTCTATTACATTGCCGGATCTGATTTCAAAAATATAATTACCTGCTACCAGCCCCGGAATATTTACATCCAGCCGGCCTCCTTTAAGTATACCGTTACCTTGCCACACCGTTTTCCCGTTTTCATCCGTTACATGCATCACCACCTGTTTATCAGCAATGTTTTTTACAGTAACAGTAAAATTGCCATGATTTGGATTAGGGCTTATGGTAACTCCATCTGCCACAAACGGCACTATAGCCATTACCGACACCGGCAATATTGTAGTAGTATTCTTTGGTGAGCTCCACAGGCTTCTGCCAAATGTAGCTGCCCATATCTGGTTAGTGCCATAGTTTATCTCCAGGTCAGTTACATTAACACTTGGCATACCTGTGGTATATGGAGCCCAACTGGTCATTGTGCTATCCCGGTAATAAACACCTATTTCTGTGCCTACATATATATCCCTGCTCAGGTAGTCTATTGCAAAACAGCTTACCGGTACATCAGGCAGGCCGGTGTTCATTTGTGTCCATCCTCCTGTAGCGCTCCATTCAGCTACCTGCGGGCTTCCATATCCCGAATAAGTTATCCAGATATGGTTAGCATCCCTTGGATCTATTTTAATGTCACTGATATACTGCGAACCTGCATAAGGCGCTGTAAGCGTTGTCCAGGGGCTTCCTCCTGTATGGGTATAATAGATATTCTGAGAGCTGGCATCTTCAGTCGCAAAAATGGTGTTTGGATCAGCTGCGGTAGCTACTACCCGGTAAAGATCACCCGAAGTTAAGGTAGGTGAAATAGCAGTCCATGTATTACCCTCATTCGTGCTTTTATATATTGCCGCATAACCGGCAAGTATACAGGTATGACAACTTGGCTCCAGCACAAACGGTGTTATCCAGCCACCTGTTCCTTCAATTGAACCTCCCAAAATATTGGAAGAAATGTCGTTTGTGAAACCCAGTGATGTAAATGGGTTTTGTAAATCTATAGTTCCATTATAGATCGATGTATAAGCAACAGTAGAATCTACCGGGTCTATCTGGCATTCCATACCATCGCCGCCATCTGCCTCCTGGTATAAACCGGGTTGTACCATTTTACTACCCACATCCTGCGCGCCAAGCAATTCATAATGTGCCGTATTACTTACTGCGGTCCTGTAGATCTCTGTAATACCAATGCCGTTGGTCAGGTTATTCCATACACCCGAACCGGAAGGTGGATAAGCCGTAGAATAAACACCGCCATCATTACTTTCAAAAAATACGCCGGGCATAAGCGGGTTAAATCCTATAAAATGTTTATCTGCATGAATAGCGATAACACCTGCCACAAGGCCTGAGCCTGGGCCCCAGTAATCTGTCCATTGATTTACACAATACCAGGTTGCGCCACCGTCTCCGGATGCAAATGTGTTTACCCCTCCTATAAATACAGAATCCTGGTTAGTAGGGCTAATGGCAATCGGCAAGTCATAAAACCCTTGGCCGCCGCACTGCGTGCCATCAGAATTAAAAGATAAAAGATTTTGATTGCCAGAGCTACAGTTACCCGGAGTATATACTTCAGTAAACGTATGCCCCGTATCTGAAGAACTATAAATGCCTGCCAAACCATCGGCATCAGCTGATGTTGATGATGATGTCAGTGCCTTTACTATTGCAGGGTTAGCGGCAGTTACTGCAAGCGATATCCTGTCCATTGCGGTCCATGAAGATGCCGATACCACTGCCCATGTCATGCCTGCATCAGTAGAGCGGTATACCTGCGCGCTGGGTCCACCATAATTAAATGTGGTTGCATAAACAATGTTGGTATCACCAGGGCAATACAATACCTGGTAAAAATTACCTGCAGGGCCTACCGCGGTCCATGTAGTGCCTCCGTCAAAAGATCTTTCAATACCGGTTGTTGTTGCTAATATCAGGGAGTTGGTGTCTACCGGGTTTATTACCATAGAGTTCGCTGTATAATAACTTGATTCCGACCATGCCATACCGGTAGCATTCCATGTAGTGCCACCATCATAAGATTTCAGTACGCCTACACCGGGATAATCCTGGCCGTCCCGGTCACCGGTACATAAATAAACAGTACCCGCATTCAATGGATTGAATACGATATCAGAAATACTTAGCAATGGCAATTGATCCGTCATGCATGTCCATGAGCCACCGTTATTAGTGGTCTTCCATGCACCACCGCCGGGGCTGCCAATCCAGTAAGTATTCGCATCAGTGGGATGAAAAGCAACAACGTTTATACGGCCCACACCATTACCATCTGCCCCCGAAGAGTCCGGTCCCTGGAATGCCCATGCTGCCGTGCTGCCCGATGTTGTTCTCGCTGCGGAGTTGTTTTTCATCCGTCCCTGTTGTTTCTTCAGTTCGTCCCATGTTTTAGCCGGAGAAACAAGATAACCATTGCCGTCAAGGTGCTGCTTCCAATACCACAACCAACGGTCAAACTGGTAGTCCTTCTCGTCTTTTTCTTTTGGCAGGCCGGGAAGTACCGTATATGCTACACCACTCGCTTTCTTGCCGTAATCAGGATGAGCCTGTGTATATTTTGCCACTACATCGCTCAGTTTCACATGATCTGTGTTACCGGTCACCATTGGCTGTGCAGCTACGCGCACGCAAAACACGATACCGCCGCATAGCAGTAATATTTTTTTCATTATAAAAAATTTAAAAAAGGTAATGGAAAAATAATTTGCATGCATACCAAGAATCGCAACAAATTATTATATGCTAATTTATAAATAAATTTCGGAATATAGGGCAATTATTTATATTGAATGTAAATTATCAACATACAAATAAAAGTGTTTAGCAGTAGCTATTTACCGCCCCGTATTGTAGCATTTTGTTAAATCGCCCGTGGGCCTGCTTTATGCAACCTTATTTTCTATCTTTGCGCAAACACACCACATGAATTTTAAGGTAAGTCTGCCTATAATAATATTACTTGCTGCAACCTGCTTCTGCTGCAAAAAAAGCACTACTGCTACCCCTACCATACTGGTATCTACGGCAGCCAATATAGACAGCATTACCGGTATATATACCGGTATTACCTCAGGCGACAGCATTTTCACCAAGCCCGATGGGTCACAGGTATTGCAAAGCTTCTCCTGGCCCGATACTTTGCACATCACTGCTCCCGATACCGCTACTATTATAGCTACAGCTAAGTATTATACAACCACCTATAGCTATGGAGACAGTTTGACCGCAATAGACTCGATTACAACATTGCAAAACCTTGCCCAGGGTCCAACCGGCTATGTAACATACAATACTACGCTCCTTGATACCGCCAACAACATTAATCACGTCATTATCAATATCTACTATACATACAACAAGCATATCACCAGCAACGTTACACTATATAAAAGGCAGTAAATGCAATAAAAAAGATGGGGGGCCAGCCCCGTCACAGCCATCACCATTCCTTGCGATAGCACCCTTGTACGTCAAAGCTTTTACCGGCACACATTAGTTGGCGGGCATAATTCAGCGGCATACACAATATAATACCGCCTGCTTCCACTTGATTCGTAGTGAATCAAACAAAAGCAGGCGGTTTTATAACATTCACTATCTATTCCTTTACTACCTTAAATAAGGCCACACTTCCATCTTCACCCGTTAGAATCTACATCAGATAAATTTCCAAGACTTTGCAATGTTTTAAATAGTTCTCGGCTTTTCTCCAGGTATTCAATTGATTTTTGAAGATACTGATTGCTGTATATGCCCCCTTGTTCATAAGAGTCTTTATTAGAGCTGTCAGTAGCCATATTTAAATAACCTATCCCTATATTCTGGAAACTTAAACTCATCCCCGATGTGTCTCCGATCTCCATATATATTTTCAAAGCTTTATCTGCATATTCAAGCCCATGTTCATAATCCTTCATCCCTATATACGTAGCGCTGATATGCTGTAGCGTCGTTGCTGTAAATTGTTTGTCTTTTTGCTGGTCAAGCAGCTTTAATGCATTAAATAGATATTCAAGGGCTTTATCAGCTTTTTTTTCAACACTGTAAACTGCCCCCATATTAGATAAGTTAGAGGCGATCATCATCGTATCCTTTAGCTCTTTAGCTATCTTTAAAGATTGCTCACTATATTCCAATGCTTTAGCAAAATCATTGATGTTGAAATAGGCACTGCTGATATTATACGCCCTGAGTTCAATATCCTTTTTATCTCCTCTTTCTTCTCCAAGTTTTAAACAAAGTAAAAAATACTCCAGCCCTTTTGGGTAATCTGATTTCTGAAGATAATTAGCCCCTAAAGCGCCATATAGGTTCTCCAGTCCCGCACTATATTTCACTTGCCTGGCCAACTCTAATACCTGCAAACCATACTTTATACCAACCTCCAGATCATTATAAGCATACTCATATGTGATGCGTGATCCCAGCTTTATTTTGATAGTATCATTCTTTGCAACTGATACTTCTTTCAATAACGAGTCTATCAGTGCCTGGCCTTCTTTCTGGGCATACAGCATCACTGGCAAAAGCAACAATAAAATCAGAATAAATTGCCTTTTCATTAATTAAACATATTACAACAAAATGGATTTTCCAAATAGGCCGGCTGTATGAACTAATAATCACTACTGCTTTTAATCATCATTGCTATGACCTTTATTTGCGATAGCACCCTTATACGTCAAGCTTTTACCGGCATAAAACAGCTAATGAGCGTAATTCAGCAACCGGTTTTCTATTCAGCTGCATACACAATAAAAAAACCGCCTGCTCCCATTTGACTCCTATGTGAATCAAACAAAAGCAGGCGGTTTGATAACATTTACCATCTATTCCTTCACTACCTTAAATAAAGCCACGTTTCCATCATCACCTAAATACCTACCCATATATATGCCGGGTGCAAGCTCATTCAGCAAGGTTACGCTCGTGACACCTTCACTTATCTTATAAGCGCCCAAAGCCTTACCATCTAATGAATACAAATAGAATACACCTGCCACATCAGCCCTTATGTTAATTGCCCCGTTAGAAGGATTAGGATACAATGATACCGCTCCCACCTGCACAGGCAATAGCTCTACCCCTGTACTACCACCATGAGGCGGCGGGTTAGTTGATGTAATGGTGAGTGTCTTTGTTGTTGTACATCCACCCGAAGTAACAGCATAACTGATCACAGATGAGCCGCTTAAAGCCAGCGCCGTTGCAGTTACCGTTAATCCGGTACTACCGCTGAGTGCTATTTTAGCTGTATTACTACTGCTCCATATACCAGCTGGTGTAGTCTCTGTTAAAGTTTGCGGTGCTCCTTCTGCTATGCTTGCAGGTCCGGTGATCGCATTTACAACCGGCACCGGGTTCACTGTTATGGTCTGTGTTGTTATACAATTACCCGGCAATATTTTATAAGTGATCATGGCCATACCGGTTGCCGCACCAGTCACAACACCGGAAGCCCCTACTGTAGCTATAAGAGTATTACTGCTGGTCCATGAAACAGAAGTATTTGATGTATCGCTTAATGCAGTTGTTAACCCCTGGCACACAGTTAAGTTACCCAAAATAGGTGATGGGTTCTTATTGATAAGTATCGGATAAGTAGTATAACAACCATTGCCTGCAGTAAATGTAATTATACTTGAACCTGTGGCAGAACCGGTTACAGATATCGTACTTCCTGCTCCCGCTATTGTTGCATTTGTATTATTGCTGGCCCATACGCCGCCACTTGTGGTATCGCTTAATGATACTACCGTACCTGCACACATAGAAGTCGCACCATGTATGGGCTTGGGTGTTGCATTTACAGTCAGTACGGTAGTTGTATTCCATCCGCTATAGGTATACGTAATAGTTACTGTCCCCACATTAACACTACTGGTTATAACTTCTCCTATCGCCGGATTGGGTACCACAGCAATCGTATTGTTGCTGCTGGTCCATGAGCCGCCCGCCGTGCTGTTGCTCAACATTGCAGTATCGCGCTGGCAACCATTATACGTACCATAAGTAATAGGCGATGCTGCAATAACGTTTACAGTTGTACTGCTGACACAACCGGAACTAAGCGTATAAGTAATAGCAGCAGCACCAATACTTACTCCGGATACTATACCTGTTGACGAGCCAACTGATGCAACACCGGTATTACCACTGCTCCATCTGCCACCGCTGGTTATATCAGACAATGTGATAAATGCACCAACAGGCACTGATGCACCACCGGCTACCGGAAGTATACCATTTACAGTTACTGTTGCATTAACAGCACAAGCGCCCGGAGTAGTATAGGTGATCTTTGCTGTTCCCGCTGCAACACCTGTTACTATACCGTTACCCGAGCCTACCGTTGCAATACCTGTTGTCCCTGAAGTCCATACCCCTCCACTTATTGCATCGCTAAGGGTGTTTGTCAGCCCTGCACATACCGGGATATTCCCTGTAATAGCAGTTGGCGCCGCGTTTACAGTAATCACGGTTGTAGTTGTGCAGCCTGTATTAATCTTATAAGTGATCGTGGACGTTCCGGCTGAAACTCCCGTAACCACTCCTGAAATTACAACCGTCGCTACTGATGTATTGCTGCTTGTCCATGAAAACGCAACCGGCGTAGCATCACTTAACATCGTTGTACCGCCAACACAAACACCACCTGAAGAAATGATAGCTGATGGGAGGGCCAGTACAGTATTAGGATAGGTAGCATAACAACCATCCGCAAGTGTATAAGTGACTGAACCTGTTCCACTGGTACCACCTGCTGTAACCGTTGCTGAATTTGTACCTGTTTCTACAACACTCACATCACCTGTACTGCTCCATGTGCCCCCTGAAGTATTATCGCTTAGTGTTACTGTTGTACCTGCACATTCTGATGTAGCTCCCTGCACAGGCAATGGCACCGCGTTTACAGTAACTATAGCTGTTGTATAAACGCCTCCTTGTGAATAAGTGATGGTTGCAGTACCTGCACTTGCACCAATCACAACGCCACTGGTGCCGCCAACAGTCGCAACCGGTAGGTTATTACTGCTCCAGGTACCCCCTGTGGCCACATCCGACAAAGTAGTCGCTGATCCCGCACATACGATTGTGTACCTGTAATAGCCGGCAAAAAGTAGTTGCTGACAGTTATAGCTTTCGTAGCAAATGCAGTACCACAGCCACCTGTAACTGAATAGGAAATAGTAACACTGCCTACAGTTACACCTGTCACAACACCACCCGAAACAGTTGCATTTGAATTGCTGGCGCTCCATACACCGCCGGATACTGCATCTGTGAGCGTAATGTTCGACGAAGTTGTCACAATTGAAGGGCCGGAAATTGCCCCCGGAGCAGGCAAACCGTTAACAGTGATTACCGTTGCTGCCGCTGTACCACACCCCGTGGTGTAAGAAATATTTGTCGTACCCGGAACTAAACCAGTAACCAATCCCGATGATGAACCCACTGTGGCAACTGTAGTATTATCACTGCTCCATGTGCCTCCGGTTGCAGCGTCACTCAATGATGTTGCTACAGATTGACATACACTGGATGCACCTGTAATGCTTGTTGGTGCCGGGAGAATGGTTACACTTACCGGGTAGGTGGCACTGCTCAAACCACTACTATGGCTTATCGTTACCGTAGCCGTATAAACAGCAACTGATGCGCCGACAGGTGTAGTAATATTAATTGCAGAACCGGTCAATGATGCGCCCGTTACATTTGAGAACCCTGCGGTAATAGCTGCGCTGCTCCATGCTATATTATAAGTATACACTGGGGTGCCCAATCCACTTAAAGAAATAGATCCTAACCCTGCGTTATATCCCTGAGTCATGCTTACACCGCTTACTAAAGAGGGGTTGGCATAAGATGATCCACCGCCGCCGCCATCATAACCACCACCGCCGCCACCGTAAAAACCGCCGCCGCCGCCGCCGCCGTAATAAATGGTCCCTGATATTGTTCCTCCCTGGCCTATTGATCCATTTGTCCCTACATAGGTTCCGTACCAATTTCCACCTATACCTCCACCTGTTTGTGTGCCACCTGTTGCCGAAGCTGCATCTACATAATTTATCGCTGTGCCACCGGTAGTGTTGCCGCCGGCACCGCCTACTGCTACTCCCGATGATGCACCGCCACCACCGCCGCCACCTGCTACAATTACACGGTTTGCAAGTGATACACCGCCTGTCCGGATATCAGATGCATCTCCGCCACGGCCACCATACACACTGCCGGCACCACCTCCATTGAATCCACTTATTCCTCCAACATATAAATTCAAAACCTCCCCGGATGTTACCGAAAGTGCTCCTTGTACCCTCCCGCCATGGCCGCCATATGCTGTTCCTGTCTGTCCTACCGCACCTTGTATATCAACATTAAGTGATGTTATACCTGTTGGCACGGTATAGGTCTGTACAGCACCCGTATAATTGAAAGTTGCAGCTACCGTATCTAAAAGAGAGCAGCCTACATAACTAAAAGGCAAGCTGGCGCTTGTACCGGCGCACACACTTGGATTACTGCCAAGTGTCACTGAAGGTGTTACGTTAACACTTACAATATATCCCGGGCTGCTACAGGTACCATTACTTAATGTTAAGGTTGCTGTGTAAACCGCTACTGGAGCCGCAAGCGGTATTGCCATATAAATTAAAGTGCTTGTATCAAACAAAGCGTCTGCCGAATTAGTAAAACCCGCTGCCAGTGCGGCACTGCTCCATACAATACTATATGTATAAGGGCTGCTGTTTGCCAATAAATATATACTTCCATTCCCTGCATTATATCCTTGCGTCATGCTTACACCGGTTACTAATGAGGGGTTCGTATAAGACGATCCTCCGCCGCCGCCATCATAACCGCCACCGCCGCCGCCGTAAAAACCACCGCCGCCGCCGCCGCCATAATAGATGGTCCCTGATATTGTTCCTCCCTGGCCTAATGAACCA
>CAIRZD010000319.1 GCA_903882965.1 uncultured Bacteroidota bacterium | reverse complement strand
TCTTTTCAATCTTTAACGGCTCTTCTTTCGGCAATGCTTTTACTGCCCTCTTTTTTACTTTCCCTGACATGATGTAAAGGTATGAAGAATTATAATTCAGAAATTCTTTTTAACAGACATTAAAGAAATTTAAACTTAAAAATAAATCCCGTTCTCGCATAAATGAGAACGGGATTTAAATATCTGCGCTTTTGTTAGTTCACAACAATTTTTTCGTTTTTAATAGTTTGTGAGTTTGATTTTATGACGAGGAAATAAACGCCACTTGCAAGATTCGATTTATCGAATGAGAATACATTGTCGCCAGTTGTGCCGATGCCATTATATAATTCCTTAACTACTTTCCCATTTACATCAATAACTGCAATGTCCAAATTCACATCTTCACTTAGCGAAAATTCAACTGAAAATGTATTTGTAATTGGATTAGGAAATACTTTAGTTGATGAGGAATTTTGATTACTTGCAATTCCTAAAGCCGTTAGCGTAGTGAAACTACTTAACCCACTCCAAATACCCGTTAATGACGAACAAACGGCTTGAACTTCAAACTCATAAAGTGTATTTGGCGTTAAACCTGTTAGTGCTGTTGCTGTAGGAGTTATGCCTGTTAACGTAGTCCAACTACCTGCACCAATTCTATATCGCACGTTATAACTGATTGCACCCGCTACAGCAGTCCAATTTAATGTTGCAGACATAGTAGTAATAGAGGTTGTTGTTAAAATAGTCGGTGTTCCGCATGATGCGGTTGATAATGTTGTAAAATCAAATAACACACTCCAACTACTAACTCCCGCCGAGCAAACAGTTTCTACTTGAAATTCATACGTAGTTGAGGCGGTTAAACCTGTTATTGTAACAGACGTTGCGCTTGTTGAAGTGCTGCTCCATGTTGAAGTACCAACTTTTCGATATTGAACATTGTAACTAACCGCCCCCGTTGCTGCCGCCCAATTTAATGTAGCGGATGTAGTTGTAATTGCGGAAGCCGAAAGACCTACTGGCGTTGCGCATATAATAGGAGTACCCCCAATTTCCGCAATCCATGTTTGCCAATGACCTGATGTATTCCCAAACATTCCATTCATCCACACAGACGATGTTGCACTACTATTATACCTTGACATACCTGTATAATCTCCCCATCTTTCAATAGTATCTCCTGCAACATATAAAATATAGGTTGAGCTATTTTGTACAGTAGTATAAGGAGACCATAACATGCTATTATCGCAATTAACGGCACATATTTTAGGATGTATAGATGACCCACTTAGTCCAAATCCTATCATAACTGATTTATCGGTTGCCGTTGTTGCAAATGATGCGACTGATGGATATGCAAAATCATATCCTAAAGCACCAACTAATGATGAAGTATTCGTTCCTGTATAAATGTTCAACCTGTTATAATTGATACCACTATAACCACTTCCATAGTCAGAATGAAAAACGAAATGGATGATAGTATCTAAATAAAATCCCGACAATGACCTGCAATCATTTGTTTGTAATTTGCATGATGTTCCTGATTGTAGTGCATTAGCTGATATAGAATAGGGAGTAGTAGAAATTGATGAATAATACATAGATGGGCTACAACACCAATTACCTACAATCTGATATTCGTTAATAGTTGAGCCGCCAAATGCTGACGTACTAACTAATAACATACCCGTAGTAATATCTCCATTTTGTCCCCAAGAAACGGGTAATAAAGTAGAAGGGGAACCTGTAAAACCAGTCCATGTAATCCCACCAACAGAACCCCCACTATAACCTGCCAATTTATTTAATTGAAATAAAACAGCCTGATGAAATACATTTGGAGTGCCAATGGTGAAAAGGTTTCCAGATACAAATAACTCACTATCATTAATAGCCATTTTAGGATAGTCAAAGCCATTATTTGAGCCTGTTGGGTCTCCCGTCCATGAATAGTAATACCAACCGTCCACGCTTGGATTATTTGATTTTGAGAAACAGATAAAAATTCTATTATTGCTGAATAGCCCACCCGCATTTATTTCTTGGCAAAAGAAAATAAATCTATCATAATTGGGGTCGTAAATAACTACAGGGTCGCAAACATCGTATGGCGTAAAATATGCAGATAAAAAAGAAAGTATAGTATACCCGCCTAATGGCGTTCCGCTTGTATTCCAATAGGAGATGATTTTATTTTCAACGCTTACTATCTTGCCTCCGTTGGATATAGCCATTGAATTATCTAATGGTCTTGAATTATCAGTAGCATATCCTGAAAAGGTTGCTCCAACAGTAGGGGTTACTATTGTTGTTCTTTCGGCAGGAATATGATGCTCTGATTCATATTCCTGTTTCAGTTTTAACTTGTATGCTTTAACGCTATCAATATAATCTTGATTTGGTGATTCGTTGTCTGATTCAGTATATTTTTTAGATAGTATAGGCTTCCATTTTAAATCAATGCTTTGAGGATTTGCCGAGCCGCTACAGGGTATCGTTACATTTTGTGTCGTTGGAAATATTCTTACTGCATTGTGTAGATTAGGCGGCGGTAATTTTTCCTGTGCCTGTGTTATAAGTGCTGAAAAAATCAGCATGATAATAAAGATGTTTTTCATTTTGTTTTGTTTTGTTTTTATGTGAGTCAAAAAAATAGCGTAACTGAAATTCTGATGCTGTTCAAGGCTGTCGAAAGCCCACTCACGCAAAAGACACAGTTACGCCATACTCGGCGTACCATAGTCATTTGTTGCGTGAGTACTTAATTTTCGACATTTAGAACAGCAACTAAATGATACAATACAAAATCTATGTACAGTATTTATTCTCGTTTTTTATCTACCCATATTCATCCATTTTAGTAGTTACTTTCAAAAGTAACCGTTCAGGTCGTAAATGTAATACAATTTTGAAATATCATTACCCGTGAAAAACACCCCCTTTTTGTTTGAATCTCTGTTTAGATTGCCTTGTTTTTATATCTTAGATGCTATATAGCCTCATTATGGATGCAAATGAATCAATC
>CAIRZD010000318.1 GCA_903882965.1 uncultured Bacteroidota bacterium | reverse complement strand
TTCGTAAAATAAACCCCGCACACAAACAATACACAACATTTATCGGCACCCAAAATGTGGATATCTTTATTTTGCTCACTTTGCAACTCACCCTATCTTTAACAGCATTTCAAAGTGCAAAACTTTAGACTTTCTACTTTAGACTTTTGACTTCAAAGAATGAGCGATAATTATATAGTTTCGGCGAGGAAGTACCGGCCACAGACGTTTGATACGGTTGTGGGCCAGGAGCACATCACCACCACGCTTAAAAATGCCATTAAGAACCAGCACCTCGCGCATGCCTATTTGTTTTGCGGTCCGAGGGGTGTGGGGAAAACTACCTGCGCACGTATACTTGCCAAGACCATCAACTGCGAGCACCCTACCGAAGATACAGAGGCCTGCGGCATATGCGCTACCTGCGTGAGCTTTAAGAACAACGTTCTTTCAACGTATTTGAACTGGATGCCGCCAGCAACAACTCGGTAGATGATATACGCGAACTTACAAACCAGGTGCGCTTTGCTCCACAACAGGGAAAATACAAGGTATATATAATAGATGAGGTGCACATGCTAAGTGCCGCGGCGTTTAACGCCTTCCTGAAAACACTGGAAGAACCACCACCCTATGCCATCTTCATCCTTGCCACTACCGAGAAACACAAGATACTCCCTACCATACTGAGCCGCTGCCAGATATTTGACTTTAAGCGCATCACTACGCATGATATTGTGGCGCACCTGCAAAGCATTGCCAGCAAAGAAGGCATGATAGCCCAGGAAGCCGCACTGCATGTGATAGCCCAGAAAAGTGAGGGGGCGATGCGTGATGCACTGAGTATGCTGGACCGTATAGCCAGCTTTACAAATGGTATGCTCACCTACAGCAATACCATGGAGCACCTGAACCTGCTCGATGCCGATTTCTACTTTCGGCTCACGGACAGTATGCTGAGCCAGGATGTGGCGGGCACGCTGCTGCTGCTGGACCAGGCGCTGGAAAAAGGTTTTGAAGGCGATGTGATCATAAACGGCCTTGCAGAACATTTCCGCAACCTGCTGCTATGCAAGGATGCCCGCATGGCCAAGCTGCTGGATGTGCCGAACGACCACCGCCCGATGTATAATGAAAAGGCCAACCAGACACCGCCGTCATTTATATTATCTGCGCTTAATGTGATCAACGACAGTGAATTGCAATACAAATCGGCGACCAATAAACGCCTGCATGTGGAAATGTGCCTGATAAGGCTGTGCTTTCTGCTGCAAAGCATTCCGGCATCGCAAAGTGCCGGTGGCGATGATGTAAAAAAAAACAGCAGTAGCGTAAGCATACCTTTAACTAACAATCCACAACCTGTTAATAATCAATCGCAATCATCTGTAAAAGCGCAGGAGCCTGTGGTAGAAAGTGTGCCGTACCCGGTAAACAATATAGTGGAAAAAAAGGTGGAGGAAGCGGTTGCAAAACCCATCCAGCCACAACCGGCACCTGCCCCAACCCAGAAACAAGATCCTGTAGCAAAGCAGCCGGTATCGGCAGCCAAAAAGCTGAGTATGAATATGTTGCAAGACATAGAATCGGAAGTGGCAAAGGCGACCGCCAACCAGGATACGGAACAAAAGATATTGACTGAAGAAAGAGCGGAAGAGCTTTTTGACGCCTACAAGAAGAAATTGCAGTCTGAGGGTAAGAGCGTACTGTTCTCCCAATTTTGCATGATGCGGGTAGAAGTGCTGCCACCTGATGAACTGCGGCTTATATCGCCAAGCGAGCTTACTGATACCTATGCCCGCGAACAGCGCTCACTGCTCACGGATTTTTACCGTACAGAAACCGACATGATAGTGCGGATAACTACAGCTATAATTGAAGATGAATCTGTAAAAGCAGCGCAGAACACCGTAGTACTGAGCAAGAGCGAAATGTATGAAGCCATGGCACGGAAGAACCCAGCCGTTGCCGCACTTAAGGATGGGCTGGGGATGCAGATAGAGTATTGATGTGATGATTAGCTGATGCAGGGAGGTTTTTCCATTTGCACGCACCTGTAATGACCTTATACCAGGTGTTTAAGTGCCAAAATGTAACCAATATGCAACCAATCGTGCAATGCTAAACCCTGAATAGCTTTGTTTAATTCCAAATTATCAGCGGGCAGGTCATTTGCCATTGCATCTAAAGGCGCTATGAGTAGTCGTTTAATTTCTGAGACTTCATTTTCATTTAGAACCTCTTTTGGGAAAGTACCTTTTTTATAAAGTGCAATATACTTTTCACCCAAAGGAGGTTTGAGTCCGGCAATTATATAACAGTCTTGCTGAGCCCAAATTAAATGACCCATGTTCCAAATAATATTATTCTGAAATTGGCCGGGAATATGGTTAAGCTGGTTTACATTAAGATCCTTTATTAAGTTTAGAAGAAAGGTCCGCGAGCGCTTAATATTTTCTATCTGTTCTAACATAGATGTAAAACTAAGATAAATCATGAAATTGAATGTCAGATTTTTGCCTACCTTTCAGTGCAACTATAATACTCTTTCCACATGAACAAAATGCTGAAAGACCGAAGCTTTCGACTTGCAATAATCCTCACATTCGTATTTTTTGGTACAGGTATTTCATTCCTTTTCCTTGGGCTTGCGGATTTTAGTTGGATTTTATTTCTTTTACTACCTGTTGTTTTAGGTTTATCTATAGGAGCATTGCCTAACAGGAAATGGGCATTATATGGCGCAATACTTGCTTCTGTTACATTTCTTTTACTATTACTTGCCGGACAGCTTTCCGGTTTCATTTGTGTTTTAATGGCTATACCATTAATAATTCCTTTTATTTTTTTAGGGAGTGTTATAACTCATTTAGCAAAACGATACAAAGAGATCAAATCAAATAGCTTGCATATCTTATTATTGCCATTATTACCTTTTCTCATTTCGGCGCCAATTGAGCGGTATTTAAAACAAGAGAAAAAACAAGCTATCGAAGTTAGGACTGAGCAGATTTTCAAATACACTACTGAAGAAGTTTATGATGCTATAAAATCGGTAGATACTTTAGATGCAGTTAAGCCATTCATGATGAATTTTGATCTCCCTATCCCAACAAAGTGTGTGTTGGAAAAGGAAGAAGTTGGCGGTATAAGAACCTGTTATTTCAAAGGTGGTAACCTAAGCGGAGGCGACTTTGGAGGGGGCACAATTACAGAAAAAATAACTCAACTCGAACGAGGTAAAATATTAAAAATGGATGTTATCAGCTATAACTTAATCGGCCGGAAATGGCTCGGATTCAAAGAAGCAATTTATTTGTTTGAAAAGACCGATGGGAACAATTGTAAACTAACAAGGTTAACGACCTATACATCAGAGTTAACACCAAGGATATATTGGGAGCCATTAGAGAAGCTGGGAATAACGCAAGAACATGATTATGTATTTAATAATCTCGCAAAGGATCTAAAGGCAAAATATGGACATTAACATTATATTAGAAAAGATGGATCAATACGGCTTCTTCTGTTTTTGCAAGTTAACCAATTAACCTTTTAACTTTTTAACCAATTAACCTTACTTTTGATCTTTAAAATCCAGAACTATAATTATGGCGGAAGCGATACGTATGCCGTTGCTCAGCGACACGATGAAGGAAGGAGTAATAGCAGAATGGCACAAAAAAGTTGGTGATACTGTAAAATCTGATGATGTAATTGCTGATGTAGAAACCGATAAGGCTACTATGGAAGTAATGCCATACGTGGATGGCACATTACTATATATAGGTGTGGAAAAAGGCAAGGGCGTACCCGTAAATGGCATTATGGCCATCATAGGTAAGGCCGGCGAAAACTTCCAGTCGATACTTGATGGGGAGAAAAAGGACCTCTCCCCGACCCTCTCCAAGGGAGAGGGAGGTGCTACGGCCGCTCCCGCACAACCAGCACCTGCTGCACAGGCAGCATCGGCTCCTGCACCAGCTGCCCAGCCTGAAGCCAATGCAGATGAGCGCATAAAGGCCTCTCCGCTCGCTAAAAAAATGGCGGAAGAAAAAGGCGTTGATATTCAAAATGTAAAAGGCTCAGGCGATAATGGCCGTATAATAAAACGCGATGTAAACAGCTACACACCGGCAGCTGCTGCACCGCAGGCTGCAAAAGCAGCACCCGCAATACAATTTCAGCCGGCAGGGACGGAAGGATATACTGATACACCGCTTAGCCAGATGCGCAAGATCATTGCGCAAAAACTTGCGGGCAGTAAATTCAGTGCGCCGCACTTCTACCTCACCATGTCTATCATCATGGATAAGGCTATAGATGCGCGCAAAGTGATCAATGACCTGTCGCCGGTAAAGGTTTCTTTTAATGATATGGTGATAAAAGCATGTGCTATGGCACTTCGCAGGCACCCGGAAGTAAACAGCTCATGGATGGGTGATTTCATTCGCCAGAACCACCATATACATATAGGCACGGCAGTATCGGTTGATGAGGGTTTGATAGTGCCGGTGATCAAGTTTGCCGACCAGAAATCGTTATCACAGATAGCTGATGATGCCAAAACGCTTATAGATAAAGCCCGCACTAAAAAAATAACGCCACCTGAATTTACCGGTAATACCTTCACCATCTCCAACCTTGGCATGATGGATATTGATGAGTTTACCGCTATCATCAACCCGCCTGATAGCTGCATACTTGCCGTAGGCAAGATAGCTGCTACCCCAGTGGTAGAAGACGGTGCGGTGGTGGTGCGCCAGGTAATGAAGATCACACTGAGTTGCGACCACCGTGTGGTTGATGGGGCGGTGGGTTCACGTTTCTTACAGACGCTGAAAACACATTTGGAAAACCCGGTGACGATGCTTGTGTAATGGTTAATTGTTAGTGGTAAATTGTTAATGTCTGTGGGCCGGAGGGAGATCATTTGTCTGTAGTGACCAAGATCATTTATTGAAGCATTTTGTATTTATAAGTTTGCGCGCGAAAGAAAAGAAATAGATGTACCTACACCAGCGGCCAATATTAAGTTGTGTGAAGTATTCGATTCTACTATTTTCTTTTTTTGGCTGCAGCTTATCGTTATATGCGCAGGATAATTATGAGATACAGGTGTATGGTGCGCAAACGGTAGAGAAGAATGCAACCATGATAGAGTTGCACAGCAACTATACTTTTGGCGGACAACTATACACACAGGACGGAGTACTTCCCACCCATCATATAGAGCACGAAACAATTGAAATAACGCATGGTTTTACCTCGTGGTTTGAGACGGGGTTTTACCTGTTTAATGCTATAGGCTCTGATAACCGCACTACTTATGTGGGCAGCCATATAAGGCCACGAGCCATGATACCTGAAAGCTGGCACTGGCCGGTGGGCGTGAGCCTGTCGCTGGAAGCAGGATATCAAAAACTGCAATACAGCCCCGACGACTGGACACTGGAAATACGCCCGATCATTGATAAAACATGGAAGAAATTTTATGTTGCTTTCAATCCTGTTTTTGATAAATCATTACATGGATTGAATGAAGGTAACGGGTTTAATTTTTCACCAAATCTTAAGGCCAGCTATAGCATTACTAAAATGGTGGCACTTGGGTTTGAGTATTATGGCGCGGTAGGAAAAATAAATATGCCAGATCCTTTCCAGCAGCAGCAGCACCAGTTGTTTCTTGCAGTGGACCTGGACTGGTCGGCGGATTGGGAATTTAATGCGGGGTATGGCTTAGGGTTTACGAATGCTACTGACAATGATATTTTCAAAGTAATACTGGGGTATAGGTTGCATAAGAAGAAGGCGAAGAAAGAAGAGGAGAAGTAGGGCTAGTGGATGTTTTTTATGCAAGCGGATGCTTGCTGCAAGGTGCGACCAAGCGGACCTTGGACTAGTGGATGGAAAATCAATTAATTTTATTGCTCAATTTGATTTTTGAACATGAAGGAGATACTGATGTTGGTTTTCTGTTTTTCAGGGTTTGTGTCTGCTGCGCAAAACGGGTTTTATCTGCAACCCGAGATCGGGATCGGTAGTTCAAACGTTTCGGCACATGATAACATGGTACTTGGCAGGTATGAGAACGAAGGCCGGAATAGTGTATGGGTCACTGACTGCGAAGTGGGCATAGGCTACCGCATAGGTCATCTGGAAATAAGTTCGGGGATCTTTTTCCTGCAATCGGGCTTCAATGAGCATACCCTGAGCGGCTACATGTACCAGCTTGACACTAAGACAAAACAATATTATAACCACATTACGCTACCCATAATTGCCGATTTCAGGATCAGGTTAGGTAAGCGGTTCAGTATCGCCCCGGGTATTGGTTACGAAATATCTCATAACTATTCCGATAACAAAACGACCGACCAGGATGGCGTTGTGACTAAACAAAAACTAACAGGAGCTGCATTTACCAACCTGTACCAGGTAACAAGCGCCTGGTGGATCATCAGGCTCGGGGCTGGGTATAAACTCAACAAAAGATTAAGCATTGTGGCCGGTATAGAACTACATGATATGCTCACCTCCATGATTGCAGAGGGCTACAACCCTGCTGCCTTCCAGTATAGTGTTATCCTTTCATTGAACGCAGGCCTTACATGGAGCTTTCATTAATAGAAAGGTGGAGAAGAAATAAAAAAAGATATGCGGGATTTGGCTTAGGGTTTACGAATGCTACTGATAATGATATTTTCAAAGTGATACTTGGGTATAGGTTGCATAAGAAGAAGGTGAAGGCGAAGTAATGCTACGGCCAATAAGTACCCAGATTTGACAACTTTTTAAAAATTGTCAAATCTGGCGTGGAT
>CAIRZD010000317.1 GCA_903882965.1 uncultured Bacteroidota bacterium | reverse complement strand
CTGTAGTCCGGCCACGCCTGCACCCAGTATCAGCACCTTTGCAGGTGGTATGCTCCCTGCTGCTGTCATGAACATCGGGAAGTACCTGCTGTATTGTGTAGCCGCAAGCAGCACTGCTTTATACCCTGCAATATTGGCCTGCGAACTCAGCACATCCATAGACTGTGCGCGCGTGGTTCTTGGTATAGTGTCGAGACTGAAAACAGTATATCCCTTATCCGCCCACTGCTGCATCAATGCAGGATTGAACAACGGCTGGAATATACCCATCAGCACTGCGCCCGCTTTTGCATTTTTAATATTCCCCGGTTGCAGCGAGAGTACCATATCTGCCGATGAGCTGATCTCTTGTACCTCTTTTATCACTGCACCGGCAGTTGTATAAGCCTGGTCACTGTAAAAGGCCGTATCGCCTGCGCCATGCTCTACCCATACGGTTACATTCATTTTTACAAGAGCAGCTACTACTTCCGGAATCAACGATACGCGGGTCTCCGGGGCTTGCTCTTTTAATACACCTATGATCATAAAATATACTAGTGGATAGTTTTAAGAAATGGTAAAGTAGCAGTTTTATTTGAAAAAAGAAAATTTATAAAATGCTATAAAATATTTTCAATCGGTCGGATGCGCTTTATTGCTACATAATATTTATACTGTTTTGAACTATAAATAATATATAGAGACTGATAAATCAATGCTTTGATTTTTCAAAGAATTATATATTCCAATAACGTAGTTTGGCATGATTAAGATCATTGTTTTTTATTGGAAATTGTAGTGATATTTGACTTAATAATCTTCCTCGCCACTCTACCTCGAAAACATCTTACCTGCAATATTTTCATAGTTGCGTATAAGAATAATTGTGTGAAAACCGGAAATTGTTGAATGATAATCAGGGCATGTTTTTAAATTTTAAAAAATAAAAAATGAGGTACAGGACATTTGTTAGCATGAAGATAGCGCTCATAGGAACGGGCGAGGTTGCCGAAGCATATGCAAGGCGCTACGCAATGGCGGGCCACGAGGTATTAATGGCATGGAAAGAAGAGAATATAGGTATAAGTCCATCGTTAGCTGAACTTGAAAATGTATATGTATGCAGCATTGAAAAAGCTGCGGCTTTAGCAGATTTAATAATAATTGCTACTGCCCCGGTTCATGTGCGGGAAGTAGCTTATTGGCTCGGTGATGTAAGGCGTAAAGTAATTATTGATGCTACTTCCAATATTCATATAAACACGGAAGATCAGGTAAATACTTATTTTGCGATAAAGGCGATTACAGGCTCAACTCATATAGTAAAGGTGTTTAGTACAAGAGGGTATGAACAATTACTGAAACCAATTTTCAAGCATGATAGCATTCAGCTGATAATGTCAGGGGATAGTAGAAAGGCTAAGGAGATCGTTAAAATACTGACGATAGATATGGGCACGAAAATATTTTTTGATATGGGAAACAGCGACACCATTCCCTTATTCAATGAGATGACAAGCGGGTGGCGTAAATTAGCACTTGCATGGGATAAAACAGTTATTGCAATTAACCCTATCAGAATTTAAAGTTGTAGGTAACACTAGGTAATATAGGGAGTATGTATACTTCATACACCTTTACTGTTATTCCCTTTGTTACTGTCCCTTCATTATCCACATACAGGAAATACGGGTTGTGCCGGTCGTAAACATTATAAATAGAGAATGTCCAACTACCTTCCCATTTACGTTCTTTTTTATGTTTAGGGGTCAGTGTAGCCGCGATATCCAAACGGTGGTATGCGGGTAGCCTGTAAGCGTTCACTTTACTAAACTCTTCTACTATGCTTCCGTTTATGAAATAGTAGGATGTTGGTAAGGTAATCGCGTTGCCGGATCCATATACAAATACACTGGATAATGTCCATTTTTTATTTAGTACATAAGTGCCTACAAGAGAAACGTCATGTCTCCTATCGTACTTGGCCGGAAATGATGCGCCATTATTTAATGCAGGGAACTGTTGGTTGGTCCAGGATAAAGTATAACCCACCCAACCGGTGAATTTACCCTTTGTTTTATTTACGAAAAATTCTGCGCCATAAGCTGTTCCGGTGCCAAATACATAAGATAATTCAGGGTCCTGGGTATTGTTCGGGGTATAACCATCTGCATATTGAATCTGGTTTTTCATGTCTTTGTAATAGGCTTCTACTGAGGTTTCCAGCATATTATCAAGGAAGTTGCGAAAATAGCCGGCTGAATATTGCCATGCCATCTCCGGTTTTACAAGATACGTACTTGGCACCCAAACATCAGTAGGTAATGTAGTGCCATTGTCAGTTACCATATGTATATACTGGTATGTTTTTGAGATGCTCGTTTTTATCGATGAATAATCATTGAGTTCAAATCGCATATTAAAACGAGGCTCCCAGCCCCCATATGTTTTAACAAGCTGGCCCGCGCCATACTTAGTACTATCATTAACGCTGCCATTGCTGTTATAGTTATATGCAGTATACGGGCCGATCTGTCCAAACCAGGAATAGCGTATGCCGATATTTACTTTCCACCATTTTGCCGGGTCAAAATCATCAAGAATATATGCGCCTGCTTCATGCGCATGTTTTATAAAGGCATTGTTAGGGTCAAGTTTTATACTATCTGCAACGCCGGAGATCTGGTTGGGAACAAATGTATGATGGGTGTAAGCGATACCTGCTTTGAAATGATGGTTAAAGCTTGTGTAATAATCAAAGTCGGTTTTAGCGTTATAATCTGTTATGCCGGAAGCTATTTTTATTCCAAAAGTGTTTTCACTGAAATTGGATGCGAAATTATAGTCATTGTAAACTAAAGTGGTGTTCACAAATATCTTGTCATTGAACTGGTGGTTCCAGCGCAGAGTAGCGGTTTTATTACCCCATGGAATATTCGCTTTGAATGTGCCTGCGGGGTTTTGATATTTGAATTTATCAAGCCCCATATATCCGCTTAGATAAATACGGTCTTTATCACCCAACTTATAATTTGCTTTCAGATTAAGATCATAGAAGTAATACCCTACGTTTTTCAGTTTACTGGAAAATGGCCTTGCAAGAGCATCTATGTAAGTGCGGCGACCGGCTAGCATAAATGAGCCCTTGTTCTTCTTTATCGGGCCCTCGAGCAAAAGCCTGGAAGCTATAAGTCCTATGCCTCCTTCCGCATGATATTCCTTCATATTTCCGTCTTTCATAGACACATCAACAACTGATGATAGCCTGCCGCCATAATTGGCAGGAGCCCCGCCCTTAATGAGAGTTACGTCTTTTATCGCGTCTGAATTGAATACAGAAAAGAAACCAAAAAGATGCCCGGTATTATATATCACCGCATCATCAAGCAAAATTAAGTTTTGATCAGGGCCACCGCCACGCACATATATGCCGGAATTTCCCTCCCCGGCAGACTGCACTCCTGGCAGTAATTGCAATGTTTTCAATAGATCTACCTCACCAAAAAGAACCGGCAATGTTTTCATTTGTGCCATTGAAAGTGTCACTGTACCCATTTCCGCATTCGTGACATTTTCATCTTTTCGGCCACCGGTTACTTTAAATTCCTTCATCAAAGTCGCACTATGCATTTCTGCATTGAATGATTGATTGGTTGTAAGGTCTATTTTTTGTGTTATTGGGGTATAACCAACATAAGAAAAGATCACTGTATAAGAACCCGGAGCAACTGAAACTGAATAAAAACCATAGTTATTGCTTTCACCCGACTGGTTAGCTTCTTTGATGTATACGGTGCCTGAAAGAATTGTTTCTCCCGTTTCGGCATCACGCATATAACCGCTAAGGGATACTTTCTGCGCAAGTAAAGTAAGTGGCAAGCAAAATGCAAATAAAAAAGCCAAACAAATCTTCATAAAATTCTTCAGTACGATCTCCATAGTGCTATCTGATGCCAAAAAGGTTATGCTGAATTTAAGAAGGTATTATTTTATAACATCGGTTACCTCACCACATTCCAGCATTTTTTTGCCGAAGTATGGATTTTTTATATCGCTGTCATCACTAAGCCAGTGGGCACCTTTTTCGTTATAGGCCATTGGGCAGTATTCCTGGTATACTCTTGCATTTTTCAGGTCTACGTTTTTAAGCAACCCATACATTGCACTTGATAGGGTGCCGAACGGCAATCGTTGCCTTTCACAGGTCGCATCACTTGTTGCTGCTATTATTTTGGCTTGGCTAATTATTGTATCCAAGAATGTGTGCAACTTATCATATACTGTAACGGTATCGTCTTTGCTATAATTATTATATAAAAATGATTTCAAACTGTCTGTAGTAGTTACTAATTGTGCTGCTGAGATATTTGCACTATCTCCTTTGCCGGCTACAAGCGCATTTTTAAGGGTGTAGTAACTGTTTATTAATAACATCAGTTTTCCTGTGCCAGCTTCGTTTAGCTTGCTCTGAACAGGCTGTGTATTAACTTTTGATTGTGTTTTGGTAGAATCATTACTGCTAGCTGTTGTTGTACTATTATTGTTGTTGCAACTGGCTAGGCTGATAATAAAGAGGGCAAAAATAATATATGAGTGACGCATCAGAAAAAAATTTACATGCAAAAGTAAAGGAATGAAACCGGAAACAGAATAATTAGGAAATCAAGGCCAAGGAATACTTTTAGCTTTTCACTTTTACCTTTTGACTTACCTTTGCGCACTTATGTTGATCTCATTACAAAATATTACATTTTCATTCGGTGCGCGGGCGATACTGGAAGATGCCAGCTGGCAGATAGGTACAGGTGAGCGGATAGGCCTTGTAGGCAGTAATGGTGCCGGTAAATCTACCTTGTTAAGGCTGATGACAGGCGCTTATTCGGTTGATGCGGGCGTTATCAATAAGCCTAAAGATGTATCTCTTGGGTTCTTTAACCAAGACTTATTAAGTTTTTCTACCAATGATTCTATACTTAAAGTAGGTATGCAGGCTTTTGAAAAGGCCCATGAAGTAGAAAAGAAATTAGAAAAAATACTAAAAGAACTGGAGGGAGCTCCTGAAGATGCCGATCTGCTTGATGATTACAGTCATGCATTGCACGATTTTGAAGTAGCCGGAGGTTATGAAATGGAGCACCGTACAGCCGAAGTGCTGGAAGGGCTTGGATTTTCTACCGCAGATCTGCAACGTCCATATGATCAGTTTAGCGGAGGATGGCGTATGCGTGTGCTGTTGGCAAAAATGATGTTGCAACAACCCGAATTACTGTTGCTTGATGAGCCTACCAACCACCTTGACCTTCCATCCATTGAGTGGTTGGAGCGTTATCTTATCAGCTATCCGGGGAGTGTGGTAATCGTATCGCATGACAGGTATTTCCTGGACCGTATGGTGACCAAAATAGTGGAAGTATGGCAGCGTGACCTTTACCAATACAGCGGCAACTATTCGTTCTTCGAAAAAGAGAAAGAAGAACGGATGGTATTGCAACAAAGAGCATTTGAAAACCAGCAGGATTATATAAAGCAACAGGAGCGGTTTATAGAGCGATTCAGAGCTAAAGCAACAAAAGCTGCTGCAGCGCAGAGCGCCATAAAACGCCTTGATAAACTTGATGTTATAGAAGCCCCTGATAGCACAATGCCTACCATGAACATCAACTTTCATGTGGGTACGCAACCGGGCAAGATCATTTGTGAACTTAAGCACATCTCTAAAAAATACGGCGACCTCACTATCTTAAATGATACGCATGCCGAAATTCTCCGGGGTGACAAAATAGCGCTGATAGGTGCCAATGGTAAGGGTAAATCGACCTTACTACGTATCATTACGGGGCAGGAATCTTATGAGGGTGACCGTAAATGGGGCCACAACGTAGAAGAAAGTTTTTATGCCCAGCACCAGCTTGAAGCACTGACCGTAGAGCACGAGATACTGGAAGAAATGAAGATGTGCGGCAGCGGGAAAAATGAACTGGAACTTAGGCAACTGCTTGGCTGCTTTTTGTTTAGCGGTGATGATGTGTTTAAAAAGATAAAAGTACTTTCCGGTGGAGAGAAGGCGAGGGTAGCGTTGGCAAAAGTAATAGCTGCAAAAGGTAACTTCCTGCTGCTGGATGAGCCTACCAACCACCTGGATATGCAATCGGTAGAGATGCTGATAGAGGCGCTCAATAAATATACAGGTACACTTATCATCGTATCGCACGACCGTTATTTTATCAGCAAAACAGCCAATAAAATATGGAATATAGAGGAAGGTAAGATCAATGAATTTAACGGGCCTTATGATGAATGGGCAGTATGGAGGCAGGATAAACTGAAACGTGAACAGGCTGCAGCTGCGCCGGCTCCAAAGGCAGCCCCGGCAGTTAAGAAAGAAGAAAAGCCCAAGAATAATATCAGTAACGACCAACTAAACGCTCTGAAAAAAGAATACCAGAAACAACAAAAACTATTTGCGAAACTGGAGGAGGATATTAACAAACTAAAACAGGACGTTGCTGCATTAGAAGCCAAACTAGGTGATCCTGATTTTTATAAAAACCAGCAGGAATTCCTGAAAGTAGATGATCAATATCGCCAGCATAGTGCAAAACTTGCATTGCTGAATAAGGAGTACGATAAATCTTTTGAGCAAATAATGGAGCTGGAAGAAAAGTTGGGGTGATTGGTTAATAAGTTGATAGGCTAATTATGGAGAATAACAGTAAACAACTTTATACAGCCTATTGCGATCTCATGCAAAAGGCTGCAGATATTAATTATGCATCAGCAGTACTGGGCTGGGATCAGGAAGTATATATGCCGCCAAAAGGTGCTGACGCAAGAGGTAGGCAATTGTCTACACTCGCTGGGCAGGCGCATGAAGTACTTACAAGCGATAAGCTGGAGCAGCTGCTAAAAGAATTATCTATAAGTGAAGACCTGACTGATACGGAGATGAGCAATGTCCGCCTAAGCCTAGAAGATTTTGAAAAGAATAAAAAACTTTCGCCTGCTTTTGTTGAAGAACTATCAAAGCAAACGAGCGAATGTTTTAATGCCTGGATCGAAGCAAGGAAGAAAAATGATTTTAGTGTATTTGCGCCTTCGCTCGCCAAAATGATCGAGCTGAAAAGGAAGCAAGCTGTTTTGTATGGCTACGAAGTTCATCCGTATGATGCATTGCTTGATGAGTATGAAAAAGGTGCTACAGTAGCTATGCTTGATCCCGTATTTGCAGGGATCAGGGAGCAGTTGCCGCCAATTCTTGATAAAATAAAAACTGCAAAACAGGTTGATAATAGCTTTTTTCATCAAAATTTTCCGAAGCAGAAACAATGGGATTTCTCCATTGAAGTATTGAAGAAGATGGGGTTTGATTTTGAAGCAGGCAGACAAGATTATTCAGAACATCCCTTTACCACATCTTTTGCTGCAACCGATGTACGCATCACTACACGGGTTGACGAAGATAATTACACGTCCATGCTATGGAGTTGCATACACGAAGGTGGGCATGCCTTATATGAACAGGGGCTGCCGGAAGATCAGTATGGACTGCCGCTTGGGTCTCCGGTGTCTTTAGGTATTCATGAATCTCAATCCAGGTTTTGGGAAAATTGTATCGGTCGCGGCTTCGATTTCTGGAAATTCTTCTATCCGCAACTACAAAAACAATTTCCTGAACAACTGGGTAATGTTACTCTTGATGCGTTTTATAAAGCAGCCAATAGGGTAGCGCCATCCCTTATTCGCACAGAGGCTGATGAAGTGACCTATCATTTTCATGTAATGATCCGCTACGAGATCGAAAAGGCTTTAATGGACGGTTCACTCAGCGCTCAGGACTTACCTGCCAGGTGGAACGAAATGTACTATAAATATCTTGGCATAAAACCGGCAGATGATAAGACAGGTGTACTGCAGGATGTGCATTGGAGCCACGGCAGCTTTGGTTATTTTCCCACTTATACGTTAGGTAGTTTTTATGCTGCCCAGTTTTTTAACCAGGCACAGCAGGATATAAAAGACCTTAATGCGCATGTAGCTAATGGGGAATTTAAAGAACTGCTGCTATGGCTAAGAGAAAAAGTGCACAAGCATGGCCGCCGGTATGCCTCAGAAGAGTTGTGCGAACGCATTACAGGTAAAAAACTAGATACTTCTTTTTTTATCCGGTATATACAGGCTAAATACAAAGAGATTTACGGAGTATAGATTTACTGATGTTTCGTTTTATATTTACAGCATATGTCAGATTCTGATAAAACGATCATTTGCCCAAACTGCGGTTTTCATACGGTAGGTAACTACTGCTCTGAATGCGGACAGAAAACGCATTTGCATAAAGAAACCTTCTGGGGACTGGTGATGCATTTTGTGGGTGATTATTTCCATTATGATTCCAAGTTTTGGCTTACGATCAAAGCATTGTGGTTTAGCCCCGGCAAACTTACAATTGCCTACTGGAACAGGCAGCGTATGCGTTATATACCACCTGTTTCTTTATACATTTTTATCAGTGCAGTATATTTCCTACTCTCTTTTAATTCAAAAAATGATTGGGTCAAAATAGATGATAACTCGAAAAAAACTACAACCAGACGATCTTCTAGTCAAATAAGTATAAAAAATACTCCAAATTCACAATTGGATAATTTTATCAATGGCAAATTTGAAAAGATAAATAAAGAGTACGGAGATGCCAGTGGATTCATCATGGAAAAAGTGAATCACAATTTGTCTAAACTATTCTTTTTTATGATCCCAGTCATGGCAATGTTATTAAAGCTCTTATTCATGAGGAGGAAGGATCTTTTTTTTGTGGACCATGCAATATTTTCCCTT
>CAIRZD010000316.1 GCA_903882965.1 uncultured Bacteroidota bacterium | reverse complement strand
TTCGATATGCTTAGTAAGGGGCTTTTTAAGCGATTTGGCGCACTTTGATGTTAGTCAATACAAGTGCATTACCCCCCATGTGCATAACTCGTAAAATCTGTGGATGAAATAGGCTAAAAATTGTGGATGAATTGTGCATAACTTTTTCAAATAACCTTACAAACTGTGGATAACTTTCGTCATAAACAAGGTGAAAATAAAATGCTTGCAATGGGTTTTAATCTAATTTATGATTTATATATCACTTGGTAGTGATTAATTTAGTAAGGCTTCACATGCTAACTGGCGGTTACTAAGACCGTTCTACCAACCATCTAAAAAATGGAGTTAGCAGGTGAAGCCTTTTTTTATGGGGTAAATATATGAAATGGTTTAAACATGATTCTGATGCTTCTAATGATGCGAAGCTGAAAAAACTTAGAATTAAATATGGCGCACAAGGTTATGGAATTTATTGGTACTGCCTTGAACTTATTGCTAGAAATGTAGAAAAGCATAACCTCACTTTTGAGCTAGAACATGATGCAGAAATCATTGCTGATGATTTCAAATTGTCTAGTGATTTAGTCCAACATATTATGTCTTTTATGGTTGATATAGGTTTATTTGAAAATACAACAGGCGTAATCACTTGCCTAAAAATGGCAACAAGAACAGATGAATACACTCAAAAGTTAATCCAAAGTAATAAGAAATCTCCCGACAATATCCCGACACTATCGGGAGATAATCCGAAAAAGTCCGTTCTAATAGAAGAGAAGAGAAGAGAAGAGATTAGAACAGAAGAGAATATAACAGATAAGAAAAAGCCTTTACGCACTATCGTGCTTGATAATTACTTTGAAGATTTTTGGTATAAATATCCAAAGAAGGTAGGAAAAGAAGCGGCAATAAAATCTTGGAATAAAATGAAACCTGACATATTGCTAGTGATTGATGCTTTGAACTGGCAAATAGAAACTAAACAATGGCAACAGGAAGATGGTAAATACATTCCTAATCCTGCTACTTATTTGAATCAAGGTCGTTGGATGGATGAAGCCCCAATAATTGATTCAATTCCATTTTAGGAGAATGAAATGATTGATACAGACAAATTAGCTTTCAAGAATATGTTAGTGGCAGTATTTTCTATTTACAATAAACCTACCCCTGACAAAGACATCATGAGGATGTGGTGGCATAAACTAGAACGATTTGAGTTTAATGTAATAGGTCGAGCTTTTGACAGGTGGACAGATATTCCAAATAAATTACCACAACCTGCCGATATAGTAATTCTTTGCAGACCACAACAAGAAATCTACAAAGCATTACCAGCTCCAGTTGATGTAGAAAGTAATCAAAAACACGCTGATGAATTAGCTATTTTTATACATGAACGCCTTAAACCTAAAACCGATTTCCATGCTTGGGCTAAACGTATTATGGATAATCCTAAAAACTTTCCTGATAAGAGCGTTGAAGAAGCTAAAAAAGTGTTGAAGTTAGCATGAGAATATTAATTATTGAATCTTGCGAAAAAGTGCTT
>CAIRZD010000315.1 GCA_903882965.1 uncultured Bacteroidota bacterium | reverse complement strand
TTAGTAGTCATCCTGATTACAAAAGTACCTGAAGACAATCTGCAATTCTTAAACACGGAAAAAATGAAACCCGCTTTTCATGATGACTTCTATTGTGAAAATGTATCAGGAATACCCTTTTGAAAGAACTGGTATTCCTCTAAAAAAACAATATATTATAAAACAAAACACAATATGAAAAAGCAAACAACAAAAGGCGCATTTGGAAATAATAATGCAAAAAAATTGACACTCAAAACAAAATTAGGTGCTCTATTTTTTAAAGATATAAAATTGAATCAGGCTGTGTCAACTCCTCCTCCACCTAATGGCATATATGATATAGACCCATTTGAAATGGGTGGATACTTACAAGACTTAAAGAATAATGCACTTACACCCAAATCTATCGATAAGGTATTGACTTTTAATTATATAAAAGGAGACAGTAGTGAAATAGGAGATTACAAGCATACATCTTATACATATACAGATGTGAACTTTGATGTGATGTTTATTGAACTGGTGAAATTAAACAATGGAAAATTAGAAGAACGTAAAAATGGATTGATTGCAAATGAAAAATATTTTCGATCTATTGCTAAAATCTTGGCATCAGGTTCAAAACATGTATATGCTCTTAATGGAAACGTATACTCCTGTAAGGTTGTAAATGGAATATTTATAGCGCCAGATAGAGATACGTTTGATACATTAAAGGGTATGACTGCTCCAACATTCCATAGTCAAATAAAATTGCAATAGTAATGTGGAAGTAAAATTGATCTGACAATTTTCATCCTAACATCAAAAAAAATGAAACTCGCTTTTCATGATAACTTCTATTGTGAAAACCCTATCAGGAATACCCTTTTGAAAGAATTGGTATTCCTCTAAAAAAACAAATATGAAAATAGAACTGGAAAAATTATCAATATCGGAATTTGATAAAGAAGTAAAAACGTTAATAAATGATACAACCGAAGCTGAAAAGTATGTGTATGTCTTGGATCAATACCATATAGCATGGAATGGTGTTAGAAGCTTATATAAAAGCGAAGTTTTCACCAATTTCAAGGAACTCGTGAGTGGTCTTGCTAACTATGAAATACCATGGCAGATAGCACAAGCTGATGAAATAGTTAGTTACATACCTGATAACCTAAATAGCGGTTATTTTAAATTAAATAGGCGTTATAGAGATGACGAAGGCCCACTAATGGATATGGCTAAGTATATGGTATGTGATATGCTGCGGAATGGAATTGAATATACATTGATATATGATGACTCATTTGTTGTTAGTAGGAAATTGAAATTACAACATGTCGAAGCCATAAGTGATATTTTGCTAAGGCTCATAAAGTATCAACTAAAATATTGTAGCGAGCAGGACACTGAAAATTATGGCAAAAGTAATTATACGCCATTCTTCTTAGAAGAGGATGCAACATCCTACTATAATAAGTTTGCTACATGGCGTGATTTAGATTTATTAACTGAGTCTGATAGAGATGATTTATTGGAACATATGGCTGAGTATAGCGAATGGTTTATAGACGCACACAGGGAGTATATTTATGATTTACAGGAATATAAAGATTGGGTTTCTGAATTCTGTAAAAACAATGGTGTATCCAATACTAGCGAATTAGATGATACTCAAAATGAATTATTCTATAATGAAGAAAACGATTATTGGTTTGACGGCAATTATGGGTTCAATTATTATATTGTTGATGAGATAATTGAGCAATTAATAGGGCACGAAATGTGGGAAAAATGTGTGGCTATTGATTCTTTAAGGAATGAAGAACGTAAAGGCTATGATCATAAGGAAGAGATTACAAGCTTAATAGAAGAGGTATTTAGAAATGTTTCAGATACCACTTATATAGAAGAAATTAGCAAGGAATTAGATTTAGAAGAATAGGTAATCTTCCTGATTACAAAATTACCTGAAGACAATCTACAATTATTTGCAGTGGAATAAAAAATGAAAAATGGCTTTTCATGATGACTTCTATTGTGAAAACCCTATCAGGAATACCCTTTTGAAAGAACTGGTATTCCTCTAAAAAAACAAATAAATATAAATTATGAGAGAACAATTAGACAATTCATATTACGCCAGAAATTTAATATTCAGCGAATTATCGGAAGCAGGTAGAAATCACCTTAATATAGAACTTAACGTGATACTAATAGGTTTATTAAGTGGTAATTTCTCTAAAGGAGATATGTACAATCAAATATCCGAACTAAAATTAGATGTTACGGGCATGGATAACCTTAAAGAAATAGTAGAGAAAATATAAACGATAAAAAGAAATTAAAAATTATGGAACAAAAAATTAAAAAAGATATAGACGATAATATTATTGATTACCGCAATGATTTGAGTAATATAAAAATGAATAGAGAAGATGATTCTTGCCCTTGTTGTGGTTACGAATGTGTAGATGATCAAATAGATTGGGAGCATGGAGATTCTTTTAAAGGAGATGCCTTCAAATGTCCTGGATGTGACAGTGAGTTTTGGGATTGGTTCGAATTTGACCCAGCAATAATAGAGGATATAGAAGACGGAAACGAAGCACAGGAAATCGTTAATATGTATGTGATATATTCATATACGAAAGTATCAAAGGATAAATATGTGAATGCTAGAATAGCATTAAATAGGGATGAAAAAATAAATGAAATATTAAAAAACGATTAAAAAAATGGACCAGAAAGAAATAAGAGAATTGGTAAAATCGTTTACGATAAATGACGTGGATACATACTTCCTATATGACATCTATTGGCTTTGCATAAAGGATGTAATACTGCAAGACTTTTACATTCAGGTTATTGACAATATGGAAGATAGAGTGATAACAGATGAATCTGATAAGCATTGTGAATTTGAAGGATTGACCAATGAGTTATGCGAAGAGATATATAGTATTTGGCATTCAGGCAAGATTGATAGAAAGTAAGTGTTTTTCACAAAAATGCATCATATTTAAGCGTTTTTCACGAATAATAAGTGTTTTTCACGTACATTTGCAATAAGCATTTTTCACACATACTTATGAGTAATAAGCAAATTTCACAGTTAATAAGCATTTTTCACGGAAGAACTGCGCCAGAACAAGGAAACCTCGTAGGATATGGTGCCTTAATTGAATTTTTGAAACTCGATCTTCCTATGCCATTAAAACTTGCAATTATTAGTTCAAAGCGTAGGCAATATGAAAATGATAATTGGCTCGTCTTTACACCGAGGCATCAACCTCAAGAAACTATTTATGACCATTTGGTGTTTGCTCTAAAATATGAAGGCATAAACCTGTTGTTTTTCAAAAAGTTGTTTGAGCAGATATCGGCAGATACAATTGAAAAATGGATTACTAATGAACCTCAGAGTCAATACAGCCGAAAAATATGGTTCCTCTTTGAATGGTTAATGCAAAAGAATTTATCTGTTCCTGACCTGAAAGAAGGGAATTACATTGCTCTAATAGACGAAGGGTTACAATACGCTAATACCATCAGCTATAATTCCAGTCGTCATAGGATAAAAGACAACCTGCCTGGAACTTTTGATTTTTGCCCTCTCATTCACAAAACGGTAAAACTTGAAAAATATATAGCAGAAGACCTTTCAAATAAAACTGATGCTGTCATCAGCGGTCTTCGTAAAGATATTTTACTTCGTACTTCTGCTTTTCTATTACTTAAAGATTCTAAAGCTTCATTTACGATTGAAGGTGAAAACCCTACACAAAATAGAGCGGTGCGCTGGGGTAGAGCTATTGGGCAAGCTGGGAGTAAACCATTGAACAAAGAAGAGCTCCTTCGTTTACAACAAATAATAATTGAAAATAGTAGGTTCGTACAAATGGGTTACCGTACTGAAGGTGGTTTTGTTGGAGAACATGATCGCACAACAGGTGAACCAATACCAGAGCATATTTCTGCCCGGTGGCAAGACATAGAAAAACTTATGGAGGGCTTAATGAATACAGCAAGGCAAATGGAAGAAAGTAAATATCATCCAGTATTAATGGCTGCTGAGATTGCTTTTGGTTTTGTTTTTATTCACCCATTTGTTGATGGTAACGGAAGACTGCACCGCTATCTAATACATCATTTGTTAGCTAAAATGAAATTCACACCACAGGGAATTATCTTTCCTGTTTCAGCAGCCATACTGGAACGAATTGACGATTATCGAAAAGTACTAGAAAGCTACTCTTATCCGCTACTTGAATTTATTGAATGGAAGAAGACTCCGAAAAATAATGTAGAGGTGCTAAATGATACGATAGACTATTATAGGTATTTCGATGCAACATTGTTTGCTGAATTTTTGTTTGGTAGCATTGACGACACGATAACAAAGATTATTCCAGGAGAAGTAGCTTATTTGCAAAAGTATGACGCAATGAAAGCATGGATAGATGATCGTTTTCAGATGCCTGATAAAATGGTTGCCTTATTAATCCGATTCTTAGAACAAAACAATGGCTCATTATCAAAAAGAGCAAAAGAGAAAGAGTTTGCTGCAATTACAGACGATGAGGTGACGGACATTGAAGATCACTTTAAATTGTTTTTCGAGGATAAGTAAGTCTCAAAGAATCCCTAATTACAATTGTAGATTTAATATAAAACATTACATTTATAGCAACAGTACCCGTTTGCATATCATAAGAACTGCAATCGGGTCATTTTTTTTGATTATCAATTCTAACTTTGTAATAAAGTTGAATCAAAGTGAACAGCGTAGAGCAATTTAAAAAACATCTTAAACGAGGTAATGTTTATAGACGAACCGATTTGATAAAATGGTCTAAATCTATAGATAGGCATCTTGAC
>CAIRZD010000314.1 GCA_903882965.1 uncultured Bacteroidota bacterium | reverse complement strand
TCTCAGCAGGATCAATACATTTGAAAAGAGGAATCTTTATGTAATCAATCTATAGTTAGCTTTTTTTAGTACTGCGCTCTCTTTGACTAACCCAGGCTAAGGAAATTGTAGCCTGTTTCACACAGATGTATGTAAGTTTATTAGGGCGCAACCGCCTGTAATCACGGCACTGGATTGTTCAATGCGTAAATGAACTAATATGTATAAGTGCTGTTGATAAAAAAACTGCCTTAATTACTAACGTTTAGTATATTTGTGCACATACTATATAAGCTTAATGTAAATTTATGAAAGGAATTTCTACGAAGACACTATTTACTTCTATTCTATTTTTAAGTGTATTTGCATTCAGCAATACCCGCGCCCAGTCATGGAGCCCTTTGGGCACCACTGATTTCTCTTCAGGATCCGGGTACTATACATCCCTTGTTGTAGCCGGTGGCATACCATATGTTGCTTATGAAAATGGCATCAGCTTCGGCCCCGCAAGCGTTATGAAATATAACGGCGGCAATTGGCAGTCACTTAGCGATAGCATAGGTGCCACAGCCCAGTTCACATCCATTGCCATTAACCCCAAAAACGGTTACCCATACATAGTTTACTCAGAATACGGTCATTACAATCAAGCCATAGTATTAAAGTACGATGGTACTAATTGGGATACCGTAGGCAAGCTACCTTACTTCACAGCTCCTCATGCACAGTATACCAACATAGCTATTGATACAGCCGGCACACCTTATGTAGTGTATATTGATGGCAACAATGGCTTCCAGGCTACCGTAAAGAAATATATTGCTGCAGACAGTACCTGGGTTACCGTAGGTGGCTCCGGTTTCTCGACAGGTGAGGCAGATTTTTGCTCTATTGCCATCAACACAGCCGGCACACCCTATGTGGCTTTCCAGGATGCCAACAAGGGCTATCGCGCCACTGTAATGCAATTCAATGGTGCCAGTTGGGTAACCGTAGGCACAGCCGGTTTCTCTGCAGGCCCTGCTTATACCACCAATATCGCTATCGACAGTGCAGGTATACCATACGTAGTTTATGCTGATTATGGCAATCATCAAAAAGCTACCGTAATGGAGTTTATTGATGCCAGTTGGGTTTTGGTTGGCACAGCCGGCTTTTCAGACTCCGCTGCCGCTTATACTACCATAGCAATTGCTCACAATGGCACCCCGTTTGTAGCTTATACAGAAGGTCGCAATGGCAGCGGTGGCAGGGCTACAGCAATGGAATACACCGGCGGCCTTTGGCAAACAGTATGTTCACCACGTTTCTCTCCCGGCATTGCATTATACACATCAATAGCCGTAGACAGCAACGGAGAAGCTTTTGTAGCTTATTCTGATTCGCACGATTACGATAGGGTTTCTGTAATGTCGCCATGCTCTGCGCTTGGAATTAAGAACGTAGTAGCAGGCAGCACGCTCTCTATCTTCCCAAGCCCCGCATCAACAGAACTCACCATCCAATCAACTAACGAAGCCATCAGGCAAGTAACCATCACCAACCTCCTCGGCCAAACCGTTTACAACCAAATGCACAATACCGATAAAGTACAGGTAAATGTTTCCTCCCTGCCTGTAGGTGTGTACTTTGTAAAAGTCAATGATACAGAGGTAAGGAAGTTTGTGAAAGAGTAGATCAAATTACTCATTAAAAGACAGCAGCCGCTCTATTTGCTCCTTTGTGAGCTTTTCGAGCAGGTGTTCAGGTATTATCACAGTGGTCTTTTCAGCAATAAAATTGATCTCACGGGTCAGGCGGATAAATGCTATAAGGTTATAACTATCCCATAGATCCGCGAATAATTCCCGCTTAGATATGTGTATGGTGATCTTCATTTTCACAATTTAAAATCTACATAAAGGGATATAGTAAAAATGTAGTCCTTTCAAAAACGTACTTGGGTTATTGGCCTTTGGTATTATACCGTGTTGTATAACTAACATTCCTTAACAGGTTACCGGTCAACGTCTGAAATACCGCCCCAGCCCTTTGCCGGCCATTGCATAAGCCTCTTGTATACGTATCCCGGTATTAAAGTCGGTGCCCAATGCGGTGCGGCCCGGGCAGTTGTCGCAGCTTAGTTTTGCCAGTACTTTGGTTTTATCAGCTGTTTCCACTATCCATACCTCCGCATCTATGTAAGCGTTACTGCGGGTTATACCAATATTATACCCCGGCTCAATATATACCGTTTTAAAGATCATCGTATACTTTTCATTCGGAAAATTGCCGACCTCCATATCACAGTTCTTATTAAATTCATCTTCCAGCCTCGGCTCAAACCTCTTCTTACGGTCATTTTCCCATTCTGTCACCCATTTATCTCCCCGTCCTTCCTCTCTCTTATTATAGCTTTCCCGCTTTTCTGCCACATACTCTTTCTCTGTTTTTTGGCCTACCTCCATACTGCTGTAATCATACACTATATTGAGCCGTGATATACCCCTTATTACCCCGGCATCGCCGCTCAATACCCTGATGCGCTGGCCCATCGCTACTGAGGCCCACAATAATAATACCACCGTAAAAAGATAATTTGCCCTCTTCATAGAATAG
>CAIRZD010000313.1 GCA_903882965.1 uncultured Bacteroidota bacterium | reverse complement strand
TACGGCCGATGTCACGCAAAGCGGATCAAAAGTGCCGATAAAAGAGCTCGCAACCATTACCCAAAAAACAGGCCCATGCCTTATATTCAGAGATGATAACCAACGGTATTCCGCATTGAAATTTTCCGTTCGTGACCGCGACATGGGTAGTACTATTGCCGAAGCCCAGAAAAAAGTAACGGAAAAAGTACAAATGAAACATGGTTATACCATGGCATGGCAGGGAGATTTTGAAAACCAACAGCGTGCAACAAAACGCCTCGCACAGGTTGTGCCTATCAGCCTGCTCCTTATATTCCTTTTGTTGTTCACAATGTTTGGTAATTTTAAAGACGCACTACTTGTATTTCTCAATGTGCCCTTTGCTATCATCGGGGGCATACTTGCATTGCATTTTACAGATACCAATTTTAGTATTTCGGCCGGCATTGGATTTATTGCTCTTTTTGGCATTTGTATACAAGATGGTGTGCTGCTCATAACCGTATTTAAACAAAATCTAGAAAAAATAAAGGGGGGCAAAAGCTCACTATATGCTTCTATTAAATTAGGCGTTAACTCCCGCATACGCCCGGTAATGATGACTGCGATGATGGCAGCCATAGGTTTATTCCCGGCAGCTATCTCCCACGGCATTGGTTCCGAAAGCAGCAGACCGCTGGCACGCGTTGTTATCGGGGGCATACTCTGCGCCATGATATTCAGCCTATGGGTGTTTCCGCTCATTTATGCGTGGACGTACAGGAAAATTGAATTGAAACACGAAGATGATATGAGCTAGTAACTTTATTTAGAGTTCTACTATTCAATAATGCATTATTTTTAATAAAAATTGTACTATTATAATGCTTATCAGACATATCATACAAGCCATAGAAGCCATAGCTCCACCCTCTTATCAGGAAAGCTACGACAACACCGGCATACAAGTAGGCGATCCCGATGGTGAAACTACCGGCATTCTCATATCTCTCGATGTCACCGAGGCGGTACTCGACGAAGCAATCCGGCGGGGCTGTAATATGATCGTCTCTCACCACCCCCTTATCTTCTACGGCATAAAAAAGATAACAGGCAAAAACTACGTGGAACGCATCATTCAAAAAGCCATAAAGCACGATATCACGCTTTACTCCGCTCATACTAATCTCGACAATATACACACCGGTGTCAATGCCAAAATTGCCGAAAAACTTGGCCTTATCAATACTACTATCCTTGACCCTAAAGCTAATACCCTCAGCAAACTATCTACATACGCTCCAATACATATCGCCGATAAAATACGAAATGCCCTTTTTGCAGCCGGTGCCGGCCAGGTAGGCAATTATCATGAAGCCAGTTTTAACACTACTGGCACAGGTACCTTCCGACCAGCCGAGGGTACAAACCCAGCTATCGGTAAAGCAGGTGGTGAACGTGAAACTGTACCAGAAGCAAAAATTGAAGTCCTCGTTGAAAAACACCTAGAGCGGACAGTTCTTCAGGCATTATTCGCAAATCATATATATGAGGAGGTTGCATACGAATTCATACCGCTCTCGAATATCCATAAACACATTGGCGCCGGAATAGTGGGTAAGCTACCTAGACCTATGTCTGAATCCGATTTCCTCATGTTCTTGAAGAGACAAATGAAAACAGACTGCATACGTCATACCGCTCTCCGGGGCAACGTTATCGAGCGCGTGGCACTTTGCGGGGGTGCCGGCAGTTTTCTGCTACCCCACGCTATCCGTGCCGGGGCTGATATTTTCATTACCGGCGACTATAAATATCACCAATTTTTTGACGCAGAAGGAAAAATCGTAATAGCTGACATCGGTCACTATGAAAGTGAGCAATTTACCTCAGAAATATTTGAGGCCATTCTTAAGAAAAAATTTCCTACATTTGCAATCCTTTTATCAGATATTAATACCAATCCTGTAAAATATTTTGTCTAATGGCTACAGTAAAAGACTTCTCAGTTGAGGAAAAGCTCACCGCAGTTCTTGCGTTGCAAAAGATTGATTCTAAAATAGATGAGATCAAAACGCTGAAGGGCGAATTGCCTATGGAGGTTAAAGACCTTGAAGATGAAATTGAAGGCTTGCAGGTTCGTATCGCGAATATAGATGCGGAAATCAATAGCATCAATTCTTTCATTGAGGCTAAGACCACCGCTAAGAAAGACGCCCAGGCGCTCATAAAGAAATACGAGAAACAACAGGACAACGTAAAGAACAACCGCGAGTTCGAAGCCATTAATAAAGAAATGGAAATGCAGGAACTCGAGGTGAGGCTGAACGAAAAACATGTGAAAGATGCTAATTACGAGCAGAAAG
>CAIRZD010000312.1 GCA_903882965.1 uncultured Bacteroidota bacterium | reverse complement strand
GTGCCGCATAAGAATAACAGCGGGGTCTTCACCGCCATTAAAAACAAACTCATTAAGAGATGCGGTAGAGCGGCCAAGCTCAGTAATAAAACTGTATTCATGCCTGGTTTTATTGAGCACTTTTAAAACAACATTATACCCAAGCGCCTCTATATGTAGTGTATCAGAAGGCAGCTTATCAGCTTTAATTTTGAAATTGCCGTTAAGATCTGCCGAAGCACCTACCTGGGAATGCTGGAAAAATATTATAGCAAAGGGTATACCCTCCCCCGTATTACGGTCTTCTACCCTGCCACTAATTGTATACCCCCCATATGCGGCAGCAGGTTTGGTATTAGTTATTTCAGGTGTATCAATTTGAACAGAAGGCAAATTTTGAGGGGTATCAACATGGCGCAAAGAATCGGTTGCCTGGGCAAACAATGTTGTATTTATAAATAATAAACAAACAATAACAACAACCTTTCTTAGAGCCATAATCAGGTACCACGCAATCTTTAGGCAAAGTAATGAATTGCAGCAAGGAATAAAAAATCATTCCATTGCCTTTTAATATTTAAAATATATGCTGAGTATTATTACGCAAAAGAATCAAATCTCAAATGCTACTATTCTTTCTCATATATTTGAGTTAGTAACTTCCAAACCATGAAAAAACGAAAACTTGGCAATACTGGGATCGAAGTAGCGCCACTGGCCCTGGGTACAAATGTATTTGGGTGGACAATAGACGAGCAGCGATCTTTTGACATATTAGACGCCTTTGTGCATGCGGGGTTTAACCTTGTGGATACAGCCGATATGTACTCTAGGTGGGGAACTGGGCATGTAGGTGGTGAATCTGAAACCATCATAGGTAACTGGCTGAAGAAAAGCGGCAAAAGAGATAAAATAGTGCTTGCTACAAAAGTGGGCGCAGACATGGGTGATGGCAAGAAAGGATTATCAAAAGCCTATATTATAAGGGCTGTGGAAGCCTCATTGAAACGCCTGCAAACAGACCATATAGACCTTTACCAATCGCACTTTGATGATGAAGTAACACCGGAGGAAGAAACGATGGAAGCTTTTTTCCAACTGGTAAAGGATGGGAAAATAATAGCATCCGGCGCATCGAACATGTCTCCGGAGCGCCTGAAACAATCACTGGATGCAAGCCGCCAAAACAACCTCCCTACTTACGAAACCCTGCAACCCCATTACAACCTATATGACAGGGATAACTATGAAAAGAATTATGAACCTATATGCGTACAAAATGGGTTGGGGGTTATCTGTTATTTCCCGCTGGCAAGTGGTTTTCTGACCGGCAAATACCGAAATGAACAAGACTTTACCAAGAGTGTGCGCGGCGGAAGTATGGCGAAGTTTATGAACGAGCGGGGTATGCGCATACTCCATGCGCTTGATGAAGCTGCCCATCAATATAAAGTTACGCCCGCAGCCATAGCCCTGGCATGGCTTATGGCAAGGCCATCTATTACTGCCCCTATAGCAAGCGCAACTTCTGTAACGCAGCTAAGCGAACTGATGAGCGCAGCTACTGTGCTGCTTGACGACGACACAGTGAAGAAGCTTAGTATTGGATAAAGAGCTATATAAATGTACTGTCATGGTGAGCCCCGTCGAACCATGACATGCTGAAAGATTTGCGGCTGCTTAATAATAGTGAAATTAAATAACATGAAATTCCGCCATGACTATTATGTTTATATACTGCTTTGCGCAGATGGCTCTTATTATACAGGAATGACCAACAATCTGGACAATAGACTTGCAAACATAATCAAGGGCTTATCCAAGTATGCTATACGTTTTCCAGCAGGCCATTAATATTGAAGTATTTTGAGCAATACCAGTATGTGAACGATGCAATACTAAGGGAAAAACAAATAAAGGGATGGAGCAGAAAGAAAAAGGAAGCGCTAATACAACTTGCAAAAAAGCATGGAGGCAATGATGTAGCCAATGTGCGGGGCTAAGCAGTCATGGTTCGACGGGGCTCACCATGACAGTACTAGATTGAGCTTTTGTACATCTTTGTATGTATAGATGGTGAATGTATTTTCTTGAGTGATTTATTATCCTATTTTTTCATGGTAGTTGGCATGGTTGCGGTTACCTATTTTCTGATTAAGCTTATTATTAAATTTTTCAAAAAGCAAAAAAAATAAAAATTATTACCCAATTTTATCATTCAAACTGAAACACTACCTTAAATTTGCCCTTCAATATTGGCATTTATAACCCGTATATTTGCGCGCAAAAACAGGGCATATTGAATACTAAAATAAAAGTTGCAGCAGTAAGTTATTTGAATACTAAACCACTGCTGTATGGCATAGAGCATAGTGATATTATCAACGACATAGATATTGTGCTCGACTACCCTTCCCGGCTGGCACAGAGCCTGCAGGATGGTACTATAGATATTGCCTTACTGCCTGTAGCTGCTATACCGGGCATTCCGGGGGCACATATAGTGAGTGATTATGGTATTGGCGCTGATGGTAACGTGGTATCAGTGGCTATCTTCAGCCAGGTGCCAATGGAAGAAATAGAAACCGTGTATCTTGATTACCAATCACGCACATCGGTAAGGCTTGCGCAATTGCTGCTTGAAAATCACTGGAAGAAAAAAGTAGTATTCAAACCTGCCCCTGAAAATTTTATTGAGTATATAAATGGTAAAAATGCCGGTGTGATCATTGGCGACCGGGCATTAAAACAGTTACATAATTTCGAGTACGTGTATGATCTATCAGCAGCATGGAAAGACTATACTGGGCTCGATTTTATTTTTGCAGCATGGGTAGCAAACAAGCCATTGACGGAAGATTTCACAACACGCTTTAATGCTGCTAACGCCACAGGGCTAAAGCACCTGGAAAAAGTGATCGCTGAAAACCATTTTCCATATTACGATCTGTATACCTACTACACAGACAACATCAAGTATTACCTTGACGACCGGAAAAAGAAAGGACTGGCGAGGTTTCTGGAGTTAATTGGCTAAAAGGGCAAAAGGTTAAACAGGTAAAAAGCAGGAACCACTTAACCTATTAACTAATTAACCCTTTACCCTTTTTTCTTCTTACGGGGAATATATTGCTGCACCGGGCCTTTAGTAACCGGCTTTGAGGCTTCTTCCGTTTTGCTTGACTCGGCTACCAGTTCATTAAGTTTATCAATTTCAGGGGCGGTGAAATAACGCCATTTGCCTACAGGAAGATTGCCCAACGACACATTCATAATACGCACACGGGTAAGGGTCATTACTTTATAACCAAGGAACTCACACATGCGCCTTATCTGGCGGTTGAGCCCCTGGGTAAGTATGATGCGGAACCTTCGGCCACCTTCCTGACGCACAAAACATTTTTTAGTTTGCTTGCCAAGTACCGGTACGCCGGTGCTCATTTGCTTTACAAACTCAGGTGTTAAAGCCTTATCAACAGTTACTATATATTCTTTTTCATGATTATTGCTGGCGCGTAGTATCTTATTTACAATATCGCCATCATTGGTGAGAAATATCAATCCATCAGAGTCTTTATCGAGCCTGCCAATGGGGAATATGCGTTTAGGGTGATTGATAAAGTAAATGATATTACTCCTGTCTTTGGGATCTGTGGTAGAGGTAATGCCTTCCGGTTTATTAAATGCTATGTATATCGGGCGAGTTTTGGTCTTGCTTTTAACTTTGAGCGGTTCACCATCTATTTCTACGGTATCACCGGCATATACCCGTGCGCCGGGCAATACCAGTTCGCCATTAATTGTAACCCTTGCCTGCTCTATAAGCTTGTCGGCTTCACGCCTTGAGCAGAAGCCGGAAGAACTTATATATTTATTGAGGCCTATTTGTTCGTTATCCATTTCCATGCAAGGTAAAAATTCCAAGCCACAAAATACAGAAATCAAAATGCCTCATATCAATAATCTATATACTCTAAATCAAAGCTGCACATAAATTTCATTACTTTTGAAACCTTTGCACAACATAAATACTAAAACATGGACCAGATACAGGAATTCAACGATTACCGCGCTAAGATGAACGAGGTGATACTTGGCAAACAAAATAAGGTGATCAACCGCCTGTTTAATTTAGATACCAATACTTACGCAGAAGGCGCACTATCTACAAAAACAAAAGAAATGCTGGGATTAGTGGCCAGTATGGTTTTGCGTTGCGATGACTGTATCAAGTACCATTTGGGCAAATGCCATGAACAAGGCATAAACACAGATGAGATCTATGAGATATTCGCAGTAGCTAATATTGTAGGTGGCACAATTGTGATACCACATACAAGAAGAGCGGCTGAATACTGGGAAGAATTAAGCAATACGGCATAAAAAAGCGCTCAATGAAGAGCGCTTAATATGCATGTCGTTTACTGATCTCTTTATCCTTTGTCTTTTCGATCATGTGTTGCAACGCATCAACTGATTCAACAATGGCATGTTCAAAACTGTTGCTGTTTTTCTTTACAAAATGATCATAACCCGGTATTTCGAGGCGTATCTCGCAATAATCATTATACAACTCAGCTTCCGGTCCTTTTGTTAAAGTCACATCAACACGAATGATGTTATGATTATGATGATCGACCTTGCTTAATTTTTCATGAATGAATTGCTGTAATGAATCACTTGCTTTAAACCCAATCGACTGTATGATGATATCCATAGTATATTTTTGCTAACATACTACTATAATCATACCACGAGGTATTACATTTTAACAAACTTCTGTGTGCTCTTGCCGTTGGCACCTTTGAATGTGATATAATATACACCTACAGGTAAAGTTTTTACTTTCACATCAGTTTGTGCAGCAGTGAGTTTCTGCTGTAACATTACCTGCCCTAAATTGTTGCTGATTGTGAATGACGTGTATGCACCGACATCCATTTTTATGGTAAGCTCATCATATGCGGGGTTTGGGAATACCTCTACCTTATTATGAACTTTATTTTCAGGAACTGATAATGGAGTACCACCAACACAAGGGAACCCACTACCACACGTTAAAACGACTACGCTCATTTCGCGTTGGCTGGTACCTACAAGCGTAGTACCGGCCCTGCGCTCTTCTATATTGTATACTACAACCCCTCTTTGAAAAACGTTTGGGTTAAATGACATAGCACCGGTAGAAGTATTCATTGAAAATGTTCCTGCAACGCATTGTAACGGTGTGGTGTCAGAAAGCGGGGTACCTGCCCAGGCACTGCCTGCAATATAAGTTACAGGTCCGCCAACGGAGCATGCGGTAGAGCCAACGCCATTTGCCGGAGCTACAAGATTTATCGTTAAAATATCGCCGTCGGGATCTACAGCCGTAGGGTTATAATTATTCACCTGGTCTATACAAAAAAATGTTTGTTGCGTCACAGTAAGATCAGGAGATGAGTTATAATATGTAGTATTATCGAGTGTATCAATAAGCTGCATAATTGTAGCAGCCGGTGCAATAAGATTAGTAATAGCAGCTGCCCTGCCGGATGCTGCGGCTGAGCCATTATAGCCATTATATACAAACCTCCATGCGTGGGAAAGGTAAGGTGTAGTATAACTTACGCTGTATACAAATTTCTTTACACCGGGAATTGTGGAGGAAGGATTGGTACATTGGGAAGTATCACCCGGGCAAAGTGGTGTTATCTCTATTCCGGAATCAGGAGCTTCTATTGCCATACTCAGGTTGGTTATCAAAGAATCTCCGCTATATATACATATCTGCGGCGCTGCAGAAGGGAGTGTAGAGAATGCTGCTGCACTCGCTGCACCGCAATTACCATAGATAGCCAATGTGATCTTGTAGGTATTACCACTCACATGTGTGTAGTATAAGTCTGTACCAACAATGTGTGAAGCATATATGTTTGAACTAAACAGTAATGCAAATGCGGCGAATAAAAATTTACGGCGATAAGCAGATAGAAACATCGTCATGATAAGTAAGTTTTAAGGTTTGGAAAATAGATGAATAATTGTCTATAACAAATATAGCGCCACATTTTCGCATTATCACATTTGCGATATTATTTCCTTAAAAATACTAACCGGAAGTTATTGTTCCGTATGTTCTATACGTTCTATCTTATTTATGCCTTCCAGTGCACCCAGTTTATTGCAAAAGTTGTTGAGCTCTTCGCGGTCATGAACATAGACCATAATGTTGCCTTCAAATATACCATCCTTAGAGTCTATGCTCAATGATCGCATATTTAGTTTCAGCTCACCGGATATTACATTTGTTATTTTCTGTATCACCCCTACGTCATCCATACCTATTATGCGCACTCCGGTAAGGAATGATATTTCTTTATTCTTGGCCCATTTTGTCTTTACTATACGGTGCCCATAGTTAGCAAGTAGCTGCGCAGCGTTGGGGCAATCTGTGCGGTGCACTTTGAGTCCTTCGCCCGATGTCACAAAACCAAATACATCATCTCCCGGTATGGGCTGGCAGCACTGCGCCAGCTTATATAATACCTTATCTGAACGCTCCCCGAAAATTATCAGCTCACCCCCACCCTTACCGGGTTTATTTTTTAACTCATCAGAATTTTTAGTATCCTGCTTTATTTCTTTGTTTTGGTGCTGCAACTTATCACCATATATCCCGAACTCTTTTAGCTCTTTGAGGTCAATACTGCCTACTGCTAATGCATAATACAGATCGAGGGTTGATGATTTTTTATAAAAGTGCATTACCTCATTAAGGTTGTGCTGGGAAACCGGCACATTCATCCCTTCAAATTTCTTCTTCAATATAACTTTGCCGTCCTCTGCAATTTTCCTTTTATCTTCTTTAAGATAATTTTTTACCCTCGATTTTGCTTTGGCAGTAATGAGGAATGAAAGCCAGTCTTCTGATGGGTTTTGTTTTGATGAGGTGATCACCTCTACCTGGTCGCCACTTTTTAGCTGATAGCTGAGCGGTACTAACTTGTAATTTACTTTAGCACCAATACACCGCATACCCAACTCGGTATGAATATCAAATGCGAAGTCAAGCGCAGTAGCATTTTTGGGCAGTACACGCATATCGCCCTTGGGCGTATAGATATATATTTCTTCGGTAAAAAGATCAAGTTTAAAATCCTGTATGAAATCTATGGTATCTGTATCCGGGTTATTTAATATCTCGCGGAGATGTTTAAGGAAACTATCCAACTTACTTTCTTGCACCGGAGCACCTTCCTCCTTATATTTCCAGTGTGCCGCAAGTCCTTTTTCCGCAATTTCATTCATCCGTTCTGTGCGTATCTGCACCTCTACCCACTTACCTCCGGGGCCCATCACAGTGGTATGCAGCGCTTCATAGCCATTACCCTTAGGAACGCTTATCCAGTCGCGCAGGCGCTCCGGGCTGGGGTGATAAAAATTAGTGATAATAGAATACACTTTCCAGCAATCTTCTTTCTCTCTTTCCGGCTGCGACTTCAGGATCACACGTAATGCGAAGAGGTCATAAACCTCATCAAACGTCACATGTTTTTTCTTCATTTTATTCCATATAGAGTTTATGGCTTTGGGCCTGCCATAAATCTCAAAGTCAAAGTCATTATTTGACAACTCTTCTTTTATTGGCTTTATAAACTCATTGATATACCTGCTACGGTCACGTTTTGTTTCTTTAAGGCCCTGGGCTATCTCCTGGTATATATCGGGTTGCGTATATTTCAATGCAAGATCCTCCATCTCGCTCTTTATCTCATAAAGACCCAGCCTGTGTGCCAGTGGAGAGTATATATAAGTAGTTTCGGAAGATATTTTCAATTGTTTATCACGGCTCATGCTATCCAATGTGCGCATGTTGTGAAGCCTGTCTGCCAGTTTTATAAGTATTACCCGGGGGTCATCAGCCAGTGTAAGTAATATTTTCCTGAAATTTTCGGCCTGTATGGTGGTATCGGCTTTCAGATCCACCACATTAGATATTTTCGTAAGTCCGTCTATTATCTTGGCGATATTAGTATTGAATTCACGGGCTATATCCTCAAGTGTAATTTCTGTATCCTCTACTGTATCATGCAACAATGCACAAATGGCAGAGTTCACACCCAGCCCTATTTCTTCTACTACAATCCTTGCAACGGCAAGGGGGTGTAATATATAAGGCTCACCTGATTTACGGCGCATATCCTTATGCGCATCAACAGCAATTTCAAAAGCATGCCGAAGCAGTGCTTTGTCACCTTTTTTAATCCGCTCCTTGAGTGAGCGCAAGAGTGCCCGGTATTCCCTGAGTATTTCTTTTTTTTCTTCTTCGTCAGTCTTATTATATTCACCTGTTGCCGGCGCTACTTGTGTTTGCATATATTTCCTCGCTTACTATACTAATTTACGAAGAAAAAAGCGTTCCCTCAAAATAATTACTGAATAACACCATAATATGGCGCTATTCAATGGTATTTAAACGATTAGTTTTTAATCTTTTCCTTTGCCTGCCACTAACACTACAATGCCCGCTATCACAGCTATGCCTCCGGCATAAACAGGCCAACCAATACTATGATTCTCTGTTTTATCAATTTTAACGGGCCCTATGTCTGCGACCCTTTTCTCAGTTTGGTAATTAAACCCGTTAAAAACAAACATTAAAATACCAACGACGATTAATACTATTCCCGCTATTCGCATAAAAAGTAATTTTTAGGTATGGTAGCAAAATCATACCACTAGCCATATATTTGGCATACATATTGTTATATAATTTCTAAACTACGCTATGAGAAAAAATGTATTTATTGCCCTACTTATTTTGTGTAGTAATTTTCTACTATTAAACTGCAATTGCGGAAAGCGATTATGTACAAACGCTATTCAGGTTGTCAATTTTGTAAATTTTGATAGCGCCAGCCTCCATGTAGTGTTAGTTAAAGCATATAGCAATGATGGGAAGTTTGACAACCTGCAACATTCACAGATATACTCAAACACCATAGAAAGTGGCACTGATACTATATTATTCAATAATAGTAATACAATTATTCTTGATTTTTTTACCGATTATACTGTGGAGATGCCCGCTGTAAACAGGACATGGTATATCAGGAATATAACTTCGCACTACGACAAATTGAATGCAAACAATTGCACGGGTGGTATGACGTACTATCTTAATGATACAATATACACGATCGCTGCGAATCCATTAAACTCAAACGGGCCGGGATATATCTATATTCGGAATTAGCAATAAAGAACAAATGAGTGGCACTTATCAACTACTTATAAGTGGCTGTATAAAAGCTGGTATAAGGCTGGGCAGTTTTATCAGCAAACATTTTCCTGTAATTAGAGGCACTGATAATAAAAGCTTTCACTTCGCCCGGGGAATATCCTTCTAAAGCAGGAGATGCTACAAGGTCGTTCATATAACTTTTAGCTGAGTCTGCATTAGAAAACTTCTGGATCACTAAAACCATTTGTGTTGTATTGTACATATCCAGCACCATATTAAGATTAGCAGCACCATATTTAACGGAGTCAAATCGTTTTATTCCCTTTTTCAAAGTAGCCGTTTTTGAATCAAGTCCGGGCAATAGAATAATGCAATAATGCTGACTATCAGCATGATATGCATAAGCCGCAGGAATATCAGGCAATACAGGTTTCACTTCCTTAGGAACTGGCTTTGAAGCGGGTTTCTTTTTGCTGATCCCTACTATCACTTCTTCCTTTGGCGGCCAGTCTTTATACCATGATGGCATACCGCCATTCCTAACTTCATTGATATATTGCTTCACGGTAGTTGCCCAGGCCGCAAGGGTATCAAATGGGTAAGTACGCATAAATTTACTTACCATAGAGTCGGCAGTATTATATTGCTCCATACCGGCATAACTCATAACCTCAATTAATTCAAAACGTTTTTTATATATGGGGTTATCGTACTGTTGTTTAGCAATTTTTATACGCATGAGGGCTTCGGTATATTGGTGCTGCATCACAAGGTTGTACGTTTCATCATAATAAACATTTACAGGCTGGCCGGTAGTATTTATTGCCGACTTGCTTTCACTTTGTTTTGGCCGGAGCGTGCTTGCATACTGTGATTGAGGGTATTTAGCTATTAATGCTTCACTATATTTCTGTGCCTTATCAAGGTTGTTTTGTTTTAGTGCTATCTGGTAACGCAAATAGAGCTCTTCTTCCCGCTGGTTATTATCAGGATAGCGCATATCAAGTGTGTCCAATGTATTATTGGCCATATTGTAATCTTCGAGTTGTCTTGCATATGCTTTCGCAAGAAGGATATATGCTCTTTGTTCCAGCTTTATACTGAGTTCTTTTTGCTGCGGCAGATTAGGTATTTTCTGCATCAAACTCTCTTCCGTAGGCAACCCGTTATTACTATTTGCACCACCGGAAGCATCCTCATTATCCTGCCCGTTATTTGCTGCAAAAGTATTGCTTGCCGCACGCCGCCAGTTATCTGTCAATGCCCTGGTGCCCCATTTCTTTTTAAAATCAGCACTACCCTGCTGCATGAGCGTAGGGTTTGAAAAATACCATCCGGCAGCATCATTGTTATCATTATCCTGCTCTATGGGTACAAGTGTATTTAAACCAGCACTTTCGGCGTTCTCTATACTATCTTCCTGTCTTTGCTCCAAGTCACGTAAATATTTGCGTACTACTGCCAGTTGTTCTTTTTTACTAAGTTGCGCAAGCGCTAACAGACTATCCTGCTCATGTATAACACCTACAGGGCCAGAAACTTCTTTCAGCCCTTTACTTCTTTGGGTTGCTAATACTATGGCATCATCTTTAGGAGCAGCTGATGCATATTTAAGGGCGCTGTCGTATGCCCTCTGCGCATCTGCATAATGCGACGAAGAATAATAGACATCTCCTAAAGCTGAAAAAGAAAGGGCTTTTTGTTTCTTTGAAGCTTTTGGGGTAATGGTGCTTTTAGTGAGATACCTTATTGCTTCATCATTTTCATTTGCTTTGGCAGCAAGTTTACCCAATACAAAATAGACCTGGTCATAGTAACCCACATACTTACCATCATTAAGTATCCGTTTTAAAGGCGTTATTGCATCCGCTATATTCTCACCAGCAAGCAACCTGTTGTAAGCAATATATTTGCGGCTATAGAAATCCATATCTATTTTAGGGAAGTAGGTAAGCACTTTTTCAAAACTGTTTGCTGCCCCGGTATAATCACCCATGTTTTGCAATATCTGCCCATTAAGAAACGCGGCACGTAAGCGCAGCCAGTTGGGCAGGTTATTATCATCCATGGCTATAGACAATTCCGAAGCGGCTGCGCGGTCATTTTTTTCCGTGAGGTGGGCAAACGCTTTTTCTATAGACATGCGGCCTTTAAGATTCTCCGGCAATTTTGCATCAGATTCAAGCAGCGACAATACCGACTCCGTATTCTCCACATGATGTGATTCTGTATAAGTTCTTGCAAGCCACAAAATGGCTTCATTATGCACAGATTTATGCTTCAAGAAATCCAGCTTTGATTTCTTTTCTTCTTCCAGTATGGAGGGCGCTTCCTTTGTTTTACTATAATTCCCGTAACCATTTTTAGCCGCCTCTTTCTTCTTTTCTTCTTCGTCTTTACTGATGATATAACGAAAAGCAATAGATGCATTCTCATAACTGCCTTTATAATAATAGGCCTGACCCAGTATCAGGTACAGGTCATTAGACCACTTTACCCTGGGGTCATGTATTTGTATACCTACAGATACTTTATGCACAATACTATCCATATCTGCCTTAAGCAAGGAGGAATCCCTGTTTGGATCAAACGGGTATAAACCTATCAGGGAATCATAGTTTTCCTTTCGGGATCGCTGCATGTTCTGCAATGCCTCCTCCATCTTTTTATTGGAATTGTAATAATAGTTGTAATGGGTAAATGAGTTTTGGAGCCATCTTCGGACCGGGGACCATTTCTTTTTGAGCATTGATTTATTAGACCATGCTTCATGCTTTTGCTTCATTTTTAGCTCCAGCTTTATCTTCATGGCATCTTCCTTCTTTTTCTCCTTTGCCTTGGCTAGTTTTTCTTTATTTGCCTTCACTTTATTCAGGCTGTCCGTGCGGGCTTTCCTTACTAATTTTATACTATCAATATATTTGGTCCTAACTACTTTAGTGCTATCCATTATATGCTTACGGGAAAGCTTCGCGCTGTCCAGCGAATGTTTGCGCACAGTTGCAATACTATCTCTGAAATTCTGCTGCGCAGTTTTAATACTGTCTGATCGGTTATGCCTGACAATAGAAACACTATCTGCATAGCGCTTGCTTGCCTTGTATTTTTTTATCACTGCAAGGCTGTCAGATCTCCTTTTTTGAATGGTCTTGATACTATCTGTGCGCGTTTTCCTCAAAGCAGCAAGACTATCAGACATCTCTTTCCTGGCATCTTTCAATGAATCCATTTTAGCCTGCCGGGATGTTTTAAGCGCATTTGTCTTCGCAGTCCGTGATCGGGTAACACTGTCTTTATAATGCTTGCTATCGTGATATTTACGAATCGCACCCGTACTATCTGTGATATGCTTACGCACTGCCTGTATGCTGTCTGTTCTTTGTTTGCGGGCAAGGTTTGTGCTATCTGTGATATGGGCATGTGCATCACGCACACTATCTATAGCATGCGTTCGTGCGGTTTTTGTACTATCTGTAATATGCTGGCGTGCCGCACGTATACTATCTGCGGTATTTGCTCTCGCTTCCCTTACACTATCCGGGTTGCTTTTACGGGAAGTATCAGACACATCTTCCCAATCATCATCCACAGTCCTGATCAGAACATGCGAATAACTAAGGCTGCTAAACAGAAAAAAACCTAATATGAAAAATAATATTATCCTAAAAGCCAATGTGATATTTCTTTTTCCCTCTATAGAACGTAAATGGAGCAATATTATTATATAAATACCACCTTAAGAGAACATTAATGTCTATCGGTCAAAAATAGATAAAAAAGTAAATAAAACGACCTGCCGACAATCGGAAATTAACAAAATAGTATTGCACATTTTTGGTGTTTCCGATATAATTTCGGGGATATAACGAAACTTATAGTCTTTTAAGGGTAAATTGGTAAATAATCCTCGTAATTATGGACAAAAATCAAAGTACAAATAATACCATGCGTTATGCCAGTCTTGCCACACAGTGGATGGTGATGCTGTCATTAGCCGTATGGGCTGGCTATAAACTTGATAAAAAATTAAATTGGAGGTTGCCTTTATTTTTAATTTTATTCCCCTTAATTTCATTGGCTCTATTACTATGGCGGCTCATAAACGAGCTAAATAAACCAACAAAATGAGAACCGGATTCATCATAACAACTTTAGTTATTTTCATTGTGCTGAGCGCAGTTTTTTATGCGCTCAAAATTTATGCACCTGATTATAAATTCATCACACTGGAAGCGGGTAATGTTATTATGGCTATACTTTCATTAAGTACATATTTAATTATCGAAAAACAAAAAGCCGGAAGGCCCCAGGCATTTGTGCGTGGTGTATCCGGAGCATCTTTTTTAAAACTGATGGTGTGTATGGTATCTATATTGGTCTATGTATTGCTCAACAGGGTGCATATACATAAGCCATCGGTATTTGTGCTATTTGGTATTTATGCTGTATACACGACCGTTGAAACATTGGCATTATCAAAATTAGTTCGCAGCTAGCTATGAAAATAAAAATCATTATCTGATGAGAAAGCAGGAAACATCATTTTCGTTATTAGAACAGTTTTTGCCCCGTGGTGCATATGAGCAAATTGCTCCTTTTTTTCAATCGCACACCGTACATCTTACACTTACGCACGAACGCAAAAGTGTGCTTGGCGACTACCGCCATCCCGTGCCAGACGCGCCTTATCACCGCATAAGTATTAATGCCAATCTCAATCCATATAGCTTCTTGATAACATTGCTGCATGAGTTGGCACACATGTATACTTTTGTTCATTTTGAACATAAGGCACCGCCCCATGGCAAGGAATGGAAAACACAATTCAGGCATATACTTATACCTTTCATGGGCAAGCGTTTCTTTCCGGGCGATGTGGAAAAGGCGCTGCATGCATACCTTCATAATCCCGCAGCAAGCACTTGCACAGATGCTCAATTGTATAAATCATTATACCGTTATGATGAACATAAACCGGGCTTTAAACTTGTTGATGATATCGGTTTAAACCAATATTTCGAAACAGAGGATGGCCAGGTATATCAAAAACTTGAAAAGCTAAGAACACGCACCCGCTGCCAAAATTTAATGAGTGGCAAAGTATATTTCTTCCAGGGTATAGTGGAAGTAAAAGCGATAAAGAAAAAATATACGGTTGATGTGTAACGTTCTTGTTTTCTTATCCCGCAACCATATAATTACATAACTTAAACAACACACGAGCCCCAACAATAGCATCAATGCTATCGCCCGTCTCATCACCTCCGGAAACCTCATTGAGGTCAAAACCTATTATTTGCCTGCCGGATTGGTGCAACATTTTAATAAGATAGAATATTTGTTCGGTTTCAAATCCACCCGGCACCGGTGTTCCTGTGTTTGGGCATAGCTTGGGATCAAGACCATCAATATCAAAACTTATATATACTTTCTGAGGCAATTCATCTACAACCTGTTTACATATCTCTTTCCAGGTTACACCTTCATATTGCTGCGCTTTTATATCTTTATCAAAGAATGTAGCTATGCGCCCGTTACTTTGGTTTATTATATCAAGCTCCTCATTACAATAATCACGTATACCTACTTGTACTAATTTTTTCACCTCCGGTATTTGCTGCAATACATTATACATTATAGATGCATGCGAATAGGTAAAGCCCTCATAAGCCACCCGAAGATCGGCATGGGCATCTATCTGTAAAATGCCAAATCCATTATGCACTTCAGAAAGAGCTTTAATAAAACCTAATGGAGTACTATGATCGCCACCAACAAGGCCTGTCTTTTTGCCCTTCATCAATAATCCCTTCGTCTTTTCGTATACCCAATCTATCATTGATTGCGCGGCGCTGTTGATCTCATCCAGCTGGCCTTTGAGCAGCTTATTATCTTCAACCGATTCGCCGTCCATCATAGCAGCTATAATGCCTGCTGCCTGCTCCCTGAAATGGTCGCTCTTCGCACGGATATCACCATCTACCGGAAGCATATGAAAGCCTTTCTTCCATCCATCCTGCACATCCGGGTCATAAAGGTCTACCTGCATTGCGGCATTGAAAATCTTTTCAGGCCCATTAGCTGTGCCTGCCCTATATGAAACAGTCACTTCCCATGGCACAGGTAGCAACACAAGTTCGGCCTGATCTTCACTAAAAGGAAGACCGAATATATTATTTGATTTAAGCCCTACTGAATTAGGGTCAAAGTTTGAAAGGTCAGACATGGCGCAAAAGTAAAAGAAAAACGGACTAAAAAGTTAAAGGGTTAAAAAGTTAAGAGGTAAACATCCTCCAATTAACCTTTTAACCCTTTGACCTTTTAATCTATTAACTGAAATTATTGCTCTATCACAAAATGGAATACTTTGCTGTCACTGTCAGAACGTAAGTTCATCATATACATGCCGTTGGCTAATGTACTGCTCAACTGTATTTTCTCGTCAATGATACCATTGTGTACGATTACTTTGTTTTTATAGATCACTTGGCCTAAGATGTCTGTAACTTCCATAGTCACTTCTTCATCTGTAGTTTTTCCAAGAGTCCCTTTTATAGAGAAGTTACCCTTATTAGGATTCGGTACCAAGCGCACATCGCCGGTTCCAAAAGTAACCTGGGCAATGCCTACAGGGAATACATTGATCTTAATATAATTGCTACCCTCCACATTACATCCGTTATGATTGATCACCTGGCAGGTAACCGAATCATTATTATTAAATGTACTGTGGTATACTGAATTCGTAGCGCCGGCTGTTGGTATACCATTTACGAGCCACTGGTAAGTAAGCGCAGAGCCAGCATTAGTAACATATGCTGTCAATGTATCCACCTGGCCTACAGATATATTAGTACCAGGGTTTGCAATGATCTCTACTACCGGAGTGATCTGTGACCCAACAGACATTTCAATACTACGCCATGCAGTGTCTACAGTGGCACAAGTAAAGTTGCTGGTAAGCTCTACTTTCACAACATCACCGTTTGCAGGTGTGTATGTGTATGAAGCGCCTGCTGCTACTGATGATCCATTCAAATACCAATCGAAGATCGGCAATCCGCCACCATATGAAGGTATTGCGGAGAACGTAACACTGGTACCTGAGCAAATCACATTACCCGGATTAAGAGAAAGAGCCACAGAAGGTGTAGCGTGTGCTTCTACTGTCATTGTATTAGTTGTACTAACGGTATCCGGCATTGCACACACCGCACTGCTGATAAGTACTGTTTTAACAACATCTCCATTAGCAGGTGTATAAGCGTAGCTGTTAGAGCTTGCAGGTACTCCCGTACCGTTTATGTACCATTGGTAAACAGGTGAACCACCATTAACTGGAGTTGCTGTAAATGTGATGATGTTACCTAAACATACGGTATCACCAACACCTGTACTAACACTAACTGAAGGTGTAACAGGAATATTCACAACCACTACAGCGCTGTCAGCCATGCTACTGTTACAGCCGGTCATTGCATTTACCGCCTCAACAGTGTAAGTGCCCGCAGCCGTCTGCAATCCGAAATTGAGGGTTGAACCTGTGCCCGCAGTTGTAAGAACTGTTGATACCCCGTTATACAATGTGTAATTGACCCCTGTATCTGATACATTCATACCCACCGGAACACCGGGACTACCAGCACAGAAACTACCTCCACCGGTAACATTATACACAGCAGGTAATGGATTAACGCTCACAATACCGGCACCTGCCATATTACTTATGCAGGATGTAATATTATTCCTGGCAACAATTGTATAGTGGCCAATTGTATGCGTTCCAAAATCAAGAGCGCTGCCTGTACCCGGCAATGTTGCAATTGCAGGTATAAGATCATGCAGGGTATACGTAATACCTGTGTCTGACCCGTTAAGCATGATATCTACTCCTGGTCCACCGGCACAATAATTACCAATGCCTGTGATGGTGTAGACAACCGGAGTAGCAAGTACAGTAACAATTGCGTTACCGTACATATTAGACGTACAGCCGGTTATAGCATCAGCAGCTGATACCGTATAAGTACCGCCAACTGTTATTGCACCAAAATCAAGCGATCCACCTACACCAGGCTTAGTGATCGAAAGTAATGCACCATTATAAAGGCTATAGTTGACCCCTGGATCTGAATTATCAAGGCCAACATTTACCCCACTTGCATTTGCACAATATGGGCCACCACCTGTCACTGTATCAATAGCAGGCAGAGGATTCATTACAACACCCGGAGTACCTGACATTTCTGAGGTACAGGTTGTAGTACCGTCAGTTGCCCAGATAATATATGTACCGGTATCTGTAAGTGGTCCAAAACTAAGTGGGCCTCCTGTTCCTGGCAAGCTGGCTACAGTGGCCAGAATATTACTGTTCATCAAGCTATATGTTATGCCTGTATTAGAACCGCTCAGTGTAATGTTAACACCTGAAGTGCCTGCACAATAACCGCCGCCACCGGCCACAGTATATACATGAGGCAATGAATCAACATTCACCGTAGCCATACCGGTCACGAATGTGGAGCATCCGGTAACTGTATTTGTTTCTACAGCTAAGTAATCTCCCGCTGCGGTCTGCGGACCAAAAGTGATACTGCTGCCTGTACCTGCAACCGGGCTACCTATAGGATAAGAACCAAGATATAATTGATAACTGATTCCGGGATCAGATCCATCTAATGAAATAACAATACCACCGGTACCGAAACAATAATTAGTACCACCTCCTACGATACCATGTGGAGCAGGCAATGGATTTACGGTAACCGAAGCGAAGCCTGCCATATAATTGATACATGATGTAGTATCATTTGAAGCCTGAACGGTATAAGTACCTGCTGCCAGTTGCAATCCGAAATCAAGTGGATTACCGGTTCCGGCAAGCGACCCGATCAGTGATCCGTCATAGAACAACTCATAAGTGGTACCGATGCTTGATGTGTTAAGACCTACGTGAACGCCTGTGTCACCTGAGCAATAAGCGCCGCCACCGGTTACTGTATCAACATTAGGAAGCGGGTTTACTGTAGCCTGCATAGTAAACATTGCGCTACATCCCGAACCAAGGCTGTCATTTACAATTACGGTATAAGTACCCGTTGCAGCTGTTGTTGCATTAGGCACACTGGCAGTTGAAGATGTGTTGTTAGTAATTGCAACCGGTCCTGACCACAAATAATCAGTAACATTTGTTGCGCCGCTGGCAATAAGGTTCAATGTAAACGTTGCACAAACCGGCCCGTTATTGCTAAGTGTTACTGAAGGAGCGCCTTTCACCGTTACTGAGGTTGTGTACTGGGTAGCAGGCGAACAACCTGATTGAGTACTACCATCAGATACCATAACCGAATAAACACCGGTAACTGTAGGTGTAGCCGTAGGGTTAGCTGCTGTGGATGAAGACAAATTAGCCCCACTCCATGTAAATATAGTTGCATTATAAGTACCATTAACTGTAAGATCTACTGTACCACCTACACATATCGGACCATCATTACCCGGATTTGCTGCCGGTGTGATATTAACCACAACGGTAGTGTAGTAAGGAGTTGATGGAGCACATCCCGGCTGGCTGGTACCATCAGATACAGTTAATGTGTATGTACTTGTAGTAGTTGGTGTAGCCATTGGATCTACACCTGTTGTAGCTAAGAGATTAGGTCCACTCCAGGCAAATGCTGTTGCATTAGTAGAAGACGGATTAGCCGCAAGAGTCACAGTACCACCATTACATATATACCCTGTATTGATCGGGCCAGCAGATGTTGGTGTTGGGTTAACCGATACCGTAGTCATATATTGAGTAGAAGGTGAGCAACCTGATTGGTTGCTGCCGTCTGATACAGTAAGGGTATAAACATTAGTACTTGTCGGATCTGCTGTTGGATTTGCATCAGTAGTTGATGACAAATCTACCCCACTCCAATTATACACATTAGCACCGCCCGCAGGATTTGCGAAAAGTGTCACAGTTCCACCTACACAGATATAACCATTATTTGTAGGTGCAGCCGTTGGTGTAGGATTAACTGACACTGTAGTAGTGAAGCTATTTACACAACCTGATTGCGTACTACCATCCGATACCGTCAGCGTATAAACATTAGATCCTGTTGGATCTGCTGTTGCGTTTGCCGACGCTGCGCCGGTAAGAATGTTACTACCACTCCATACAAATACACTCGCATTTGTAGGATTACCTGTCAGGTTCACCGTACCACCGGTACAGATATAACCATCATTAGTAGGAGCCGCGACTGGTGTTGCATTTACTGTTACTGCTGTAGTATAACTATTTACGCAACCTGATTGGGTACTACCATCTGATACTGTTATTGTATAAACATTGGATGCAATAGGATCTGCTGTTGCATTTGCAGATGCTGCCCCTGTCAAGATGCTATTACCATTCCACACATATACACTTGCGTTGGTTGCATTTGCAAACAGGTCCACTGTACCACCGATACAGATATAACCATTTGTAGTTGGTGCCGCTGTCGGCATTGCATTTACAGTTACTGATGTAGTGTAGCTGTTTACACAACCTGATTGCGTACTACCATCTGATACAGTCAGCGTATATACATTGCTAGCTGTTGGATCAGCTGTTGCATTTGCAGCACTTGACCCGGTAAGAATGTCATTACCACTCCATACAAATACACTCGCATTAGTAGGATTACCGGTTAGGTTCACGGTACCACCATTACAGATATAACCGTCATTCGTAGGAGCTGCTGTCGGCGTTGCATTTACAGATACTGAAGTAGTATAGTTGTTTACACAACCTGACTGCGTGCTGCCATCTGATACTGTTATTGTATAAACATTAGATGCCGTAGGATCAGCTGTTGCATTTGCAGAGGCTGCACCGGTTAAGATACTATTACCACTCCATGAGAATGAAGTTGCATTCGTCGCATTTGCAAACAGGTTCACTGTACCACCGATGCATATATAACCATTTGTAGTTGGTGCCGCTGTTGGCATTGCGTTCACAGTTACAGGCGTAGTATAGCTGTTTACACAACCTGATTGCGTACTACCATCTGATACTGTTACTGTATAAACAGTAGATGCTGTTGGATCAGCTGTTGCATTTGCTGTTGCTGCGCCTGTTAAGATACTATTACCATTCCATGAGAATGAAGTTGCATTCGTTGCATTTGCATACAGGTTCACTGTACCACCGATACAGATATAACCATCTGTAGATGGCGCAGCTGTCGGCATTGCATTTACAGTTACTGCATCAGTATAGCTGTTTACACAACCTGACTGCGTACTACCATCTGATACTGTTATTGTATAAACAGTAGATGCTGTTGGATCAGCTGTTGCATTTGCAGTTGCTGCACCGGTTAAGATGCTGCTGCCACTCCATGAGAATGAAGTTGCATTCGTCGCATTTGCAAACAGGCTCACTGTACCACCATTACAGATATAACCATTTGTAGACGGGGCAGCTACCGGTGTAGCATTTACTGTTACTGAAGTTACAAAGCTATTTACACAACCCGGATGAACAGAACCATCTGATACGGTTACAGTATAAACATTATTAGTTGTAGGATCTGCAGTTGCGGTTGACGATCCTGTACCTGTCAATAAATTACTGCCGCTCCAGGTAAATATAGTTGCATTAGTTGCGTTAGCAAACAGGTTTACCGTACCACCAATACAGATATGACCATCATTAGTAGGTGACGCTGTCGGCGCTGCATTTACAGTTACTGTAGTCGTAAAGCTGTTTACACAACCCGACTGTGTACTACCATCTGATACGGTTACGGTATAAACACCACCGCTTATAGGATCTGCTGTTGCGGTTGATGATGTTGATCCGGTTAAGATACTGTTGCCGCTCCATAAGTATGTAGTTGTATTAGTTGCATTGGCACTCAGTGTTACTGTACCACCACTACAGATATAACCACTTGTTGTTGGCGCAGCAGTTGGTGTTGCATTTACAGTTACTGAAGTAGTATAGCTGTTTACACAACCTGGCTGTGTGCTGCCATCTGATACGGTTACTGTATATACACCACCGGCTGTCGGATCAGCGGTAGCAGTTGATGACGCTGCCCCGGTTAAGATATTATTACCACTCCATGAGAATGAAGTTGCGTTCGTTCCATTGGCTAACAGAGTAACGGTACCGCCATTACAGATATAACCATTAGTAGATGGGGCCGCCGTTGGCATAGCATCTACTGTCACAACAGTAGTAGATTGGCTTGAACAACCTGAATGCCCGCTGCCGTCAGTCACTGTAAGAGAATATGTATTTGTACCGATCACTGTTGGTGTTGCTGTTGCTGTTGCTGATGCAGCACCGGTATTGATGTTGGCACCGCTCCACGCATAAGTAGTTACACCTGTACCGCCGGTTGGGTTTGCATTCAGCGTCACTATACCACTTGCACATATATAACCGGTATTGGTTGGCACGGCCATTGGTGTAACATTAACCGATACTACAGTTGTTGATTGGCTCGTACAACCCGAATTACCGCTACCATCGGTAACAATAAGTGAGTATGTGTTTGTGCCGGTCACTGTAGGAGTTGCTGTTGCAGTTGCCGATGCAGCACCGGTATTGATATCGGCACCGCTCCATGCATAAGTGGTTACACCTGTGCCCCCGGTTGGGTTTGCATTGAGTGTCACTGTACCACCTACACATATATAACCTGTATTGTTAGGCACCGCCATTGGTGTCGGGTTAACAGACACACCCATTGTAGATTGGCTTGAACAACCTGAATTTCCACTACCATCAGTTACAATAAGTGAGTATGTATTTGTCCCGGTTACCGTTGGTGTTGCTGTTGCTGTTGCAAGTCCTGCACCGGTATTGATATCAGAGCCGCTCCATGCATAAGTAGTTACACCTGTGCCGCCCGTTGGGTTGGCATTCAATGTCACAGTACCACCTACGCATATGTAACCTGTATTGGTTGGTACAGCTACAGGTGTCGGGTTAACAGATACTACCGTAGTAGATTGGCTTGAACAACCTGAACGCCCGCTGCCATCGGTAACTATAAGTGAATATGTGTTTGTTCCGGTTATCGTTGGTGTCGCTGTTGCTGTAGCAAGTCCTGCACCGGTATTGATGTTTGCACCGCTCCATGCATAAGTAGTTACGCCACTGCCGCCGGCCGGGTTGGCATTCAGTGTCACTGTACCGCTTACACATATATAACCGGTATTGGTTGGTACCGCACTTGGTGTTGCATTTACCGTAACAATAGTAGTATATACTGCACCGGTGCTGCAACCTGCATCGCCTGTACCATCTGTAACTGTAAGCGAATAGGTAGTTGTTACCGTAGGTGTTGCTGTAGGATTCTGCACCGTTGTAGATGACAGCGCCGCGCCGCTCCATAAATAAGTATTAGTATTAGCACCCGGATTTGCATTCAGTGTCGCTGTACCACCAATACAGATATACCCGCCATTGGTAGGTGCCGCAGAAGGAACTGGATTGATCGTTACCGTTACACTTCCCGCCGGGCCCCAGCAACCTGCTCCGTTTTGAGAATTAAAATAATACGTTCCGGTTGCAGTTACAGTCGCTGTGCTTGCAGCTGTCAAAGTAGATGTACCTACCGGGTTAGTACCCTGGTAGTATATTGTTCCACCCGTGCCGCCTGAGGCAACAATTACTTCACTGCCGCAGAAGGTATTGCCTGCATCAGTAGTCGCAACCGATGTAGCTGCCGGTTCTGCCAATATTGTATAGCTCGCACTTACTGTTGATGTCGAGATACAACCTGTACCTGAATAAGCAAGTGTTACGCTATAAGCACCTGTTGCTGCACCACTGGATGTTGTAAATGGCTCAGAACTTGTCGTACTGGTATTGGATGTAATATCCGGGCCGCTCCATGTATAATTAGGCGTTCCTGCACCACCCGTTGAGGTAGCTGTAAGGGTCATCGTTATTCCGGAGCAGAATGGATTACCTGCCGAAGATGTAAGGCCGGTAGCATTAGGCTGTGCTGTTATAGTATATACAGAACTTGTAGCTGGCGAAGAGGTACAACCTGTACCATTGTAAGTAACTGTCACACTGTAAGCACCTGAAGTTGGCGCACCTGCCGTTGTGAACGATGGTGAAACAAGTGTTGATCCTGTAACAGTTGCGATATCTGGACCGCTCCATGTATATACAGGCGTACCTGCACCGCCGCCACCCGATGTGGCAGTAAGTGTCATTGTAGCGCCAAGGCAGAACGCATTTGTTGCCGACGAGGTAACGCTTGTTAATGAAGGTTGTGCTGTTAACGTATAGGTAGCACTTACAGTTGATGTGGTTGCACATCCTGTACCTGAGTAACCGAGTGTTACACTATATGCACCAATTGCCGCTCCGGTTGTAGTTGTAAACGATGGAGAAACATTTGACACACTGGTTGTAGAAGAAATATCAGGCCCGGTCCATGTATAAGTTGGGGTACCTGCTCCTCCTGCTGATGTTGCAGTAAGTGTCATGATCCCGCCTGCACAGAACGGATTCGTTGCCGATGAAATAAGTGCCGATAATGACGGCTGAGCTGTAGATGTATAAACCGCGCTCACTGTCGACGTAGAGATACAGCCGGTACCATCATAAGCAAGAGTCACACTATACGCACCACTGGTCACTGCTCCTGATGTAATAAAAGGAGAATTGTTCGTGGAACTGGTATTGGAAGCTATATCTGGGCCGCTCCACGTATAGGTCGAATTGCCCGCTCCCCCTGTTGAAGTTGCCGTCAGCGTCATCGCCGCGGTAGCACAGAACGGATTACTTGCCGATGAGGTAAGCGCAGATAACAATGGTTGAGCTGTTATAGTATATACAGAGCTAGTAGTTGGAGACGATGTACAACCCGTACCATTATAAGTAACAGTTACACTATAAGCACCTGTAACCGGGCTACCCGATGTCGTAAGCGATGGAGAAACAAGTGTTGATCCGGTCACCGTTGTTACATCAGGTCCGCTCCATGTATATACCGGTGTTCCCGCACCACCACCACCTGATGTGGCTGTAAGTGTCATTGTTGCACCTAAGCAGAACACATTCGTAGCTGATGAGCTAAGCGAAGTCAATGATGGTTGTGCAGTTAATGTATAAGTTGCGCTTACTGTAGATGCAGACACACATCCTGTACCTGAGTACCCGAGCGTCACACTGTAAGCACCGGTTGTGGCACCCGTTGTTGTTGTAAAGGATGGTGATGTACTTGTTGCACTGGTAGTAGTGGATATATCCGGTCCTGTCCATGTGTAAGTAGCATTTCCTGCACCACCTGCCGATGTCGCAATAAGTGTCATTACACCGCCTGCACAGAAAGGATTGGTTGCTGATGAAGTAAGTGCCGATACTGACGGCTGTGCGGTAATCGTATAGGTAGCGCTTACAGTTGAAGTAGAAACGCAACCTGTCCCGGCATAGGCAAGAGTCACACTGTATGCTCCGCTTGTAGCGCCGGTTACGGTAAACGATGGTGATACATTTGATGCACTTGTCGTAGTTGCAATATCCGGTCCGTTCCAGGTATAGGTCGATGCTCCCGCTCCGCCGGTTGACGTTGCCGTTAGCGTCATGATACCACCCGAACAGAAAGGATTGCTCGCCGATGAAGTAAGCGCAGATACTAACGGTTGTGCTGTCATCGTATAAGTAGCACTAACAGTCGAAGTGTTTGCACACCCGCTGCCTGAATAAGCCAATGTCACGCTGTACGCACCGGTAGCAGCGCCACCCGATGTTGTAAATGGCGAGGTATTTGATGAGCCGGTCGTTGTTACAATACCTGGGCCACTCCATGTATACGTTGCTGTTCCCGCACCACCCGTTGATGTTGCAGTCAGTGTCATTACACCACCCGAACAGAATGCATTACTTGCATTAGAACTCAAAGCACTTAAAGATGCTTGTTGGTCTACCGTAACGGCTATGGTATAACTTGACGCTATACATCCCGGAGCACTCACCGTCAATGAATACGTACTGCTTACCGTTGGTGTAGCAGTAGGATTTTGTATCGTTGTTGATGATAAGTTAGCACCACTCCATGTAAACACAGATGCAGTTCCACCAACCGGGTTTGCAAAAAGGCTCTCTGTACCTGTGGTACATATAGGACCACTGGTGCTTGGTGTCGCTGCCGCAACAGAATTTACCGTTACTGTTGTCATGTACATTGTTCCCGGAGTACATCCCGATGTACCCTCATCACTGCTTACTACTACCGTATATGTGCTCGTAACTGTTGGCGTAGCTGTCGGGTTTTGTGCCGTTGCAGACGATAAGTTAGGGCCACTCCATAAGTAGATATCCGTACTTCCGCCGGGGTTTGCACTTAATGTTACAGTGCCGGTTATACATATCGGTCCGTTATTCGTTGGCGCTGCAGTTGGAGAAGGATTAACCGAAACCGTTGTAGTAGTTACTGTCGATGGGCTGCAACCTGATGCGGCACTACTGCTCACCGTTAATGAATAAGTAGTGGTAACCGTCGGTGACACCACGGGGTTATTTGCCGCAGATGAAGAACCATCAGATCCATGCCATGACCATACACTGGCATTCGTAGAATTAGCAAATAACGTTGCTGATCCGGTATTACATATTGGCCCACTGTTTGTTGGCCCTGCAAGTGGTGTCGGGTTAACAGTTACTGTGGTAATATATATTGTAGATGGATTACAACCGCTCGGCGCGGCACTTACTGTTAATGAATAAGTAGTTGTAGCCGTTGGCGACATAACAGGATCTGACAAAGTAGATGTAGACCCGTCTGATCCGATCCATGAATATGCAGTAGCATTGCTCCCAACCGCATGTAAATTCACCGTACCGCCATTACATATCGGGCCGCCATTTGTTGGCGCCGCTGATGGGGTCGGGTTCACAGTTACTATCGTAGTAGTTACAGTTGTTGGGCTGCAACCTGATGCAGCACTGCTGCTTACAGTCAATGAATAAGTAGTAGTTATTGTTGGGGTTACTACCGGGTTATTGGCACTCGAAGTATAGCCCCCGGTTGCCGACCACGACCATGCTGATGCATTAGTTGAATTCGCAGTCAACGTTGCCGTTCCGGTACTGCATATAGGACTGTTGTTCGTTGGATTACCCAATGGTGTCGGGTTCACAGTCGCTACAGTCGTATATATTGTAGATGGATTACAACCGCTGCCAACCGCACTTACCGTCAATGAATAAGTAGTAGTAGCAGTTGGTGACATTACAGGGTTCTGCAATGCAGAACTTGAACCGTCCGAACCATGCCATGACCATATCGTTGCAGCGGTTGAATTAGCTGATAAAGCTACCGTACCGCCATTACATATCGGGCTGCCATTTGTAGGCCCCGATGATGTAGGTATTGCATTTACAGTAACAATTGTTGTATAAACAGTCGCCGGGCTGCAACCTGATGAAGCTCCGTGATTCAGTGTTACTGAATAAGTAGTCGTAGCCGTTGGGCTCATTACAGGATTTTGCAAAGTTGATGAAGACCCGTCTGATCCGCTCCATGTCCATCCTGTTGCGCCACTGGAGTTGGAATTCAATCCTACCGTACCACCCACGCATATTGGCCCGCTATTTGTTGGCCCTGTAGATGTTGGTGTAGCATTTATCGTAACTATTGTAGTATATACGGTCGATGGGTTACAACCCGGGTTACTTACCGTTAAGGAATAAGTAGTCGTTCCGGTAACCGATGGCGTAGCTGTCGGGTTTTGTGCCGTTGCTGACGATAAGTTTACACCATTCCATGCATAAGATATTGGTCCCGTGCCTGTTGGTGTTGCAGTCAGCGTTACAGTTCCTGTTGCACAAAGCGGGCTGTTGTTATTCACTACAGCAGTCGGGCTCGAAAATACATTCGTTACATTTGAGTTGGTCGAAGTATCCGCGGTACAACTTGCTGCATTATAATAATCAATGGTGACCATCTTCGGCCCTGGCGTAAGCCATTGCAGCGTAATAGAATTGTAATTGGATAATTCATCCAGTACAGTTATATCATAGCAGGTAAGAGCCGGTATAACAACATTATAATCTATACCGCAGGTTCCAGGCAATCCCCATGAATAACTAAAAAATCCTGCTTGTGTAGTATAGGTAACATTGGTTGCCGTACAAACATTCACACTAGGCTGTGCCGTAAACGTTGGTGTCGGCTGCGCATTTACTGTCAGCGTCATTGTCGCGGTATTCGTACAGCCGGTCGTTGAGTTCTTTATCGTTATTGCACCTGTATAATTATTCACTGCTGTTCCTGCAGGCACACTGATATCAAATGTCCCCGGAATAGAAGTGTATGATGTTACATTCGTAAGAAGACTACCCGCCGGCACCCATGTCAATTCATATTGGTCAGGGCTATTCGTTGTTGAATAACTAAAAAATGCATCCTGGTTAGATGATGCGCTAAAACACAAACTATTTGTCGAACTTGAAATACCCGTCATTGTCGGGTTCGGATTCACAGACACCACTGCTGTATGTGTAACCGTACATGTACCCGCAGTGCCCGTAACGGAATTACTACCTACCACAGAATACGTAGTAGTAGTTATCGGGCTTACAGAAATTGAACTGGTTGTAGCACCACCCGGCGACCATACATAAGTATTCGCGCCCGATGCAGTAAGTGTATTCGGTCCATCTAATGAACAACGTGTCGGTGATGCAGGGGTAACAGTAACAGTTGGTGTTGCACCAACCGCAACCGAGAATGTAGATGTTGCACTACAGCCCGCTAATGTAAACCCGGTAACCGTATACACAGTTGCCGAAGCCGGCGTAAATATAGGATCAGAGCAATTACCCGTACAGGTATAACCTACCACCGGTGCCCATACATAAGTACAGGTTGGACACCCGCCCGATGCATGTGTCGTTGCTCCCGCACCACCACCGGAACAATATATACCCGAGGTTGGGAAAGCGCTGATATTCGGAGTTGCATTTACAGTAACCGGCACGGTTGCTGTACCATTACATCCCGCTGTTGTACCTGTCACTGTATAAGTAACAGAAACACTTGGGCTGGCAGCTACACTTGAACCCGTAGTCGCCGATAAACCCGTTGCAGGTGCCCATGTATAAGTAGTTCCTCCTGATGCTGTAAACGTAGTTGCGGCATCTGCAGTACATCTTATCAAAGACGCCGGAATAACACTGACGCTCGGCCCGGGATTTATCGTTACAGCCTGTGTAACCGCACATCCACTCGCCGTTGTGTAAGTAATCATCGATGTTCCTGCTCCTACACCGGTTACTACACCGG
>CAIRZD010000311.1 GCA_903882965.1 uncultured Bacteroidota bacterium | reverse complement strand
TAAAAGTGAAAACCTAAAAGTGTTTGATTAAGTAGTATTTAAGTTTTATGAAGTTTTTTTTACTTTTTATTTTTTACTTTTTAGTTTTCAGCGCGACTGCACAGTATGCGCCGCAGGCAGGCTTGCCGGGTAGCGGTGCTATCAGCGCTACGAGCAGTGTGTTTGTGGGCTGGGCTGCAGGATGTACTGTGTATCGTGGGTTTATGGATATTGCCAATCCTTCACTGGGTTATGCATCGGCGGGAGATAGCAGCCTGGGGACTGGGCCGGCAAATGGTTATACTGTGAGCCTTGGAGATAGCGGGGTAGCCGTGCTTACTTTCGCGCATGCTATTTATAATGGAACGGGACCGGATTTTGCTGTGTTTGAGAATGGTTTTCTTGATCCTTCAAATGATTCAGGGGCTTTCCTCGAGCTTGGTTTTGTAGAGGTGAGTTCGGATGGAATAAATTATACCCGTTTCCCGGCAACATCGCTTACCCAAGATCAATTGCAGCTAAATAATGACTCGTATATATACGCGAACAACCTCAATAACCTTGCAGGTAGTTATATAACTATGTATGGTACCCCGTTTGACCTGCAGGAGCTTGCAGGCACACCGGGGCTGGATATAAATAATGTAACGCATGTGCGCATTGTGGATGTTGTAGGGTCAATCAGTGGTCATTCTTCTTTCGATGCTGCGCATAGGATAATCAATGATCCATATCCTACAGCTTATCCTACCTGCGGTTTTGATCTGGATGCGGTGGGGGTGATCAATCAAGTAGCTGATAATGGTGTGAAACAACTTGTGGATAATATATCTGTAAGTGTATTTCCGAACCCCACTACTGATAATGTATATGTATCAGTAAAAGGGCAATTGCCGGAGGGGCTGAGCGGTACTTTTACTTCTGTAACGGGAGTTATTTTACAGCAATGTTCGTTTCTGAACAGCATGAATATTCTATCCGTTGAACAATATCCGGCCGGGATGTACTTTCTTATTTTATGTGATGCTAACGGGGACAAATGGGTGGAAAAAATTACAAAACGCTGATCGTAGCGTTGTGCTGCTGCCTGGCATCTTGTGTAAAAGACAAGCCGCCTGCAGTGAATAATACAATGCCCGGAGCCACAGGTAATATATACATAGTTTGCGAGGGCAGTTACGGTACACCAAATGCATCTTTGTATGCTTATAACCCTGCACAAGACAGTGTATTTGGGGATATTTATATGGCTGTGAATAAAAAGCCGCTTGGTGAAGTTTTTCAAAGCATGCAGCATATAGGTGATAAACTCTTTCTGTGCATAAATCAATCAGGAGAAATAATTGTACTGAATGCCGGGAACTGGTCGCTTGCCGCAACACTGAATATTCCGGAGCCCAGATATATATTACCTATCAACGCTACCACGGCTTATGTATCTACACTATACAGTAACCAGGTTTATATTATTAACCCGCAAACCATGCAGGTAACCGGCACTATTAATATGCCCGGGCTGAGCGCTGAAGGGATGTGCCTGTATTATGATAATGTTTTTACTGCTTCGTGGGATACCTCCGGTAATAAAATATTTGAAGTAAATACCAATACCGACCAGGTAGCAAATGCAATACCGGTGGCAGGCTATGCGCCACAGGAAATATTGCTGGATAAAGACCAGATGCTTTGGGTACTGGCAGGTAATGAGCCTGAAAGAGCAGGAACATTAACCCGCCTTGACCCTTCAACCGGGGCTATATTGCAATCTTATTATTTCCCGGTTGCTGCTTACCCGTTGAAGCCTGTGTTTAATAATACAAAGGATACGCTGTATTTTATAGAGGATAACTACTATGGAGGCACTACCAATAATGGTATATACCGCATGAGTATTTATGATACAGTATTGCCCGCATTGCCTTTTGTGGCAGCAGTACAAAACCAATATTTCTATGCGCTGGGCATAGACCCTTTAACGGGTTATATTTACATAGGTGACCCCAAGGGATTTGTGCAGCAAGGCAGTGTATACATATATAACCAGCAAGGAACGAAGCTAAAGAGTTTTAATGTGGGTTTAGGGCCGGGGCATTTTTATTTTGATGAATAGATGTTTGAAAATGTTTGTAGTCATTAAAGGGGAAATATTTCTGCTTGCATCATTAGTGATGTTGATGCTTTTTATAAATAAAGCTTCAGCGCAGAAGATAGCAGTAAATGATACGGCACTGCATGAAGTTAAAGTGCATGGCAAGCACAAAAGATCAGATGATGTAAGAGTAAATGAATTTTCACCCGGGCAGAAAGTAAAAGCAATAGACTCTGTAACACTGCAGCAATACCAGCTGCAAAACATGGCTAATCTTTTATCTCAGCAGGAGCCTGTATTTGTAAAGTCTTATGGGTTCAATGGGTTGGCTACGCTGAGTTTCAGAGGGGCATCAGCGGCACAGTCGGAAGTGTTATGGAATGGCGTGCCAATACAGAATGCCGCACTTGGTATAGCAGATGTATCTATGTTGCCGGTATTTGTTGCGAACAAAGTAGCTATTGTATATGGCGGCTCGGCGGCATTGTTAGGGAGTGGTAATGTGGGTGGTGCTTTGATGATTGAAAACGATATGCCTGTTTTTACCAGGGACAGCAGCAGTTTATCAGTTAGTGGTGGTGTGGGTAGTTTCAGCCAGTTCATGGGGGGATTTAATGGGAGTATATCGCGAGATAGGTGGGTTTTTTCTGCGAGCGGGTTTGGGCAATACGGCATTGATAATTTCAAATACACCACTGAGCAGGGTGCCCACAAGTTGCTGCCCAATGATACCATGCATAATGGCACTGCCATGGCACGTGCGGCTTATAAAATATCAGCGCAGCAAGTAGTATCACTTTCGGTATGGTACCAGCGGGATTACCGGGATATTCCGCCTGCATTATTTGAACCATATTCTGCACAAAAACAGGCAGATGTATCATTGCGGTTACTTGCCGACTGGAACAAGCAAAGTGGTAATACTACCTGGTATGCCAAATCATCTTTTATAAGGGATGAGGTACACTATACTGATAACGAGATATTGCTGCATACGGTAAATATTGATTACCAATATTACCAGGAGATCGGGTGGAAGAAACAGTTTAACCAATATGGGCAGTTGTTGTTGTTTACACCGCTCCAGTTAGCGTGGATAAATATTGCAGACAGTAATAAAACAAAACAGCAGGATAAAATTGCGCTGGTGCTTGCGTATGATTATAAACATTTTGACAACAGGCTTGATGTAGCCGTAAATGGCCGCGCAGAAAAGATCATAGGGCTTGGAGATACAACTATCCGGCATAATATATTTTTACCTGGCGCAGATGCTTCGTATGCATTAACTGAGTGGCTTGTATTGCGGGCAAATGCGCAGCGTACTTACCGGGCGCCTACACTTAATGAGCTGTATTATAATCCCGGTGGTAATGTAAACCTGAAGCCTGAGCAGGGTTGGGGGGAAGATGCAGGATATACAGTAAAAGCAAAACTAAGTGATGTTACTTTTTACCATGACCTATCCGTATTTAACCGGGATATACATGACTGGATAATATGGCTTGGTGGTGCAATATGGACACCACATAATATTGCAGAAGTGCACAGCAGGGGAGTGGAGACGGAGAACAATGTATCCTATACCAAAGGGAAATGGAAGTTTCATTTTGGTGTTAATACGGCTTATGTATTATCCACCACGGTATCGAGCTATATCTATAATGATGGTAGTGTAGGAAAACAAATCCCTTATACACCGAGGTATAACGGGCAGGCGAACATTGGGGTGACGTATAAAAAAATTACGGTTAACTACAATCAAACTTATACCGGTTACCGGTTTATTACTACTGATGAATCTGAATACCTAGTTCCATATACAACGGGCAATGTGCAACTATTATACAATGCAGCCGTATATAGCCATTCCTTGCAACTTACCGGGCAATGCAATAATATCTGGAATGAGCAATACCAGGTAGTGTCAGCCCGCCCAATGCCGGGTGTCAACTGGCTTCTAGGCTTTAAGTTTGTTATTTTGTAATATCCATACTCCTCCTTCTTGATTTTTCAGCCATATCCCATTGATTTATGTTATTGATACGTTATTGACATTGTTCTCCTTTTTGCATGATAAATTTTGTTTGTTTTATTTATTTTCAAGTTTTTATAAATCAATGATTTACGATTTATAAAAAATAATCTTTAAAATTATTTGAAAAATATATTTGGTAGTTAAAATAATGTTTCTATCTTTGTTAACGAATCATTTACAAATCATTGACAAAACGATAGCATATGAAACTTAAAATCTATTTTCTAACAATGGTCATAGCATTAAATGCTATAATCGTACAGGCTCAGCAGGTGCATATGATGGAAAACGCGATCAAGGTGGCTACACTCGTTCCGGGGATTGGGGAAAATGGGTGTAAAATGACAACAAAGCCTTGCGCAATAACAAACAAATCTCCTGACCGTACAATAACTGTTAAGGTTGAAGAGTCATTTCTTATTAATAATGTAATAAGGAAAAAAATAGTAGTTCTTGATAAAGTGGCTCCGTCTGAAAACAGGTATATTGGCTGTGCCGGCTGCTCAAAAGATGATCTTTCTGAAAAATGCACCGGGTATAAAATTGTGCTTGCATATTATGAGCAACCTGATTCTATCCGTGTAAGAGCAATATTTTATGATGACCAGACAAAGGCGGTTACATCAAGGTAGTATATAAATTATTTATTTATTTTTAAAAATGGCAATTATTTATTGCCATTTTTTATTTAAATTACATTAAGAATTATTGAATAGTTTTTAAGTTGGCCTAATATTTATAAATATTTAATCACCATTTAAAACTTACAATTATGAAAAATGTTCTTTTACTCGTCGCATTATTGGCAGGATTTCATTCATTTGCTACAGTACACACCATTAGCGTAGCTGATTTTTCTTTTTCTCCTGCATCAGCCGTTACAGCGCATCCCGGAGATACGATCTTATGGACATGGGCAAGCGGCACTCATACTACAACGAGTACTACTATTCCCGGTGGGGCAACCGCATGGAATAGCAGTATCACTTCTTCGGTTACTTCATTCAGGTATATACCTACAGTAGTAGGTACATATAATTATGAATGTACCATTCATGCTTCCATGGGCATGACAGGCAGCTTTGTAGTAGTTAGCGGCGCAGGGGTTGATAATGTAAATAAAACTGCAATAATCAGCGCCTATCCCAACCCTGTATCAAAATCGTTGCATATCCAGTTTAATAACACGGGTTCGTCTGTAACTATAACGTTAGAGGATATGAATGGCAAGCAGGTATTGAACAGGAAATTTAAAGTATTGAAAGATGTAGATATTGACGTGCAGGATATACCTAACGGGAATTATGTATTGTATGCACGGCAAGGCAATAATGTATACAACCAGCAATTAGTTATTTCGCATTAGATATTCACAGGGACTGACGTGATTGATGGCTGATAGGTTTAGACCTGCCAGCCATTTGTATTTTCAAGCGTTTTGTATGTGAAATAAAAAGTAGACTAACACTTACTTTCCACGCATATCCCGCCCGATTTTTAATGGGATCAATTCATTAAAGCCCAGGAAAATCCAAATCTTATCAGCGCATCAGGTGCGGCATATACCGGGGTAATATTATAGCCGGGAGTAGCGTTAAAGTTTGTGGCCGGTGTAGCTGTAAAGAGGATAGTATTTCTTACAAATATTTCCTGGAGTTGATCACCCATGATAAAGGCACGGAACCGCTTGACGCGGAAATTAATAAATACAGATGCTACCGGAGCGTTACTTATGTAGGCACTATTCTGATAGAAAAAGCGGTTGAGCAAAGCATCGTAGCCTGCCGGATGGTATGATGTATTGTAATGAACTTCAATACCGAAAGATGTTTTTAAGGTGTGGTTAAACATTGATCTTTCGTAACTGAGCTGGTGCCGTCCCATTAGCGCGGGAACATTTACAGGTGCGTTAACACCTTCCTGCTGGTATACAAATTCATTGTCGAGGTAAAAATCACCGACTTTAAAAACTTTGCGGATCCATGCCTGGTTGAGTGTAAATGGTATGTTGTATTGTGCCGGAGTTTCATTTTCGTCTATGTAAATATAATTTCCGATAATGTAGCTTCTTATGCCGCCGGAAAGGCGTAGCCGCGAGCTGGCAAGTGTGGCATATAACTGCGAAACACTCTCTTTATTGAATGAATAAGTTAGTTTGGTGAACTGGTTTTCGTAATTTGTATAACTGTATGGAGCGCTATTTAATTGCTCTTTGAATCCCGCAACGAAGCTGCTATTTTTAAATTCCCTGCCTATGAGCACATGTAGCAGGAAATTGCCTGCATCCTGCCCGGTAAAGAAAAATTTAGCGGTGGCTCCATATTCCCATTCTTGTGGATGCGTGGCTTCTTTTTTCAATTCACCTTCAAGGTAGTTACTTATTATCTTGGTTCTGTCGAGGCCCAGGCTATCATTTATTGTGTATGGTGCAGGCTGGGAGGTAAACTGATCAAAGCGGTTGCCAATGCCTGCGCTGAATTTTAATTGATGGCCTTCCTTGCCAAGATATCCATCGAGCGATATTTTATTATCTATCCAGAACCATTTTTGCTGCGTGACAACGGAATCAGTTTGTGTGGTATAATATCCGGTGCCGTTATTTACAAAGCTCTCAGTGAATAAAGTTGTGTAACGCAAGGAATCAGGAGAGAGGTCTTTATAGGTATGTTTCTCAGTGCTTATTTCCATTTTGTGTGTAATGCTGAAACGTGGTATCAGCCGATAGGTATATTGGGTAGAATCAGCGTTATAGGTAGTGTCAGTAAGGCCCCAGGTATAACTTTGCTGTAGTAGAAGAGTAAAGTCGCGCTGCATATTACTGACTGTGGACCTGGTAAGACTATAGCTTTGGTTTTCATAGGCAGCGCTCACAGTGCTCTTGTCGCTGTATGTGGGGTCGAGTAACAGACTGGAGTCGATTCCTCCATTTTCGTCGTGCTGTTCTTTATTGTATACCATTGCAGCATACAGTTTGTAATGCTTGTTGAGGCTTTTATAATTGGTTGAGAAGTATGCATTATCCTGGTTGTTTCGCTCGACCTGGTAGTAGCCCGGCGAATATGTTTTATGATATTCTACTGCAAAATTCCAGTTGGGCCTTATGTTTTGAGTATGAGATATCCAGGCCGTTTGTTCCAGTTTAGAGCCGAGCTGGTAACTGAACACTGAATATGGACGGGTGGTGCTATAAAACGGGAGGCTGTCTACATTAAAACGATAAACGTCAAAGACATGGTAGCCGAGAGAAGGGCCCAAACGATCCTCAGGTGTAAAGAGCAGATTGTTTACGGGACTGCCTAAATTACCCAGATCTGAATACCAGGGTTGGGTAAAAGGTGGTCGCTGAAAAGTATGCAAAGAGGTGTCTGGCGTATAAGTACGTGATGAGTTTAGTTTTTCGTAATAGATCTTTGCATCTTCATTTTTCCATTTATTGGTATTGGATTTGTTGGCGTTGGTATCTTTCAGTGCAGTGTTATTAATCGTGCTGGGCTGGCCAAGGTTACTGGATTGGGAAAAAGCCTGCTTTCCGCATAGAAGCAGGCATAATATTAATAGTAACGTACCAGGTCTTTTCAGAAAGCTATTTATCAACTAAATATTTTTTATTGCGGAGCACTAAGCCTCTTTGGCAAAGTTAATGGTGTTCATTGTAAAATTTTATTAAAATGAAGGGCGGTCGATTATAGGCGTAAATAGCTATAGTTTTTTCACTAATGCAGCTACCAATGCCGCCATTTTAGGAGCGGCGGCATTTGCAGCCTCTAAAACTTCCTCGTGCGTAATAGTAATGGGCACATCGCTGATACCAATATCAGTGATGACACTTATGGCGAATACACGCATGAGGGCATGTCGTGCCACGATCACTTCGGCTACAGTGCTCATGCCTACAGTATCACCGCCAATGGTGTGCAGCATCCTGTATTCTGCCGGTGTTTCGAAAGTGGGTCCCTGTAAACCAATGTAGACGCCTGTTCTTACCCCTACGCCTTGTTGTGCAGATATCTCTTTGGCCATATTTATGAGCTCAGGGTCATAAGCCTGGCTCATATCAGGGAAGCGCGTACCGAGCCGCTCATCATTAGGGCCTCTCAACGGGTGCTCGGGGCATAGGTTTATGTGGTCCTTGATGATCATCAGGTCACCTATATTGAAAGCAGGGTTGGTGCCACCTGACGCATTAGAGAGGATAACGGTTTCAACCCCGAGGGCCTTCATTATACGCACAGGAAATGTGACTTCCTCCATGCTATAACCCTCATAATAATGGAAACGCCCTGCCATAAGCATTACATTGCAAGTACCTATTTTGCCAAATATCATTTGCCCGGAATGGCCTTTTACAGTGGATAACGGGAAATTAGGGATATCTGAATAAGGGATCGTTGTTTCTTTTTGTATGATGTCTACCAGCCCTCCCAGGCCGCTGCCAAGGATAATGCCTACTTTGGGATTGGTGGTTATTTTTTCTTGTATGAATGCAGCTGTTTCCTGTATCTTATTATATAAGTCCATTTTAAAAAGTAATTAGTAACGATTATGATAGTGATCCTGTAAATACACAGGGGTGTAAAGGTAATGATGGATATGAAATCCCCCAACGGATTATGAATTACCGGTATTACAGGTGTGTTAAATATTTGGTACTGGTTGGGCGTTAAAGGTATGAACCTGCTCGTAAGCAGGGTTTATGACCTCATGAACAGGTGCTTTTTGTTTAGCAGGGGGCATACTTATTCCTGACAGGCCAAGCATATGGCGTTGTTCTATTGTGTCGTGTGCTGCTTTTCGCTCCAGGTGCTGCCCTATTATTGTTTTAATGTCTTTGCCTGCTACATGTAATATGTCATTTTTGAGACGGATCTCACGGGCCATACGCCCGATAATGAACAGGAGTATTACGCTTATCGCGGTTATGCCATATACACCTAATATGAAGTAGAGCAGGTTAAGATTGCCGGCTTTGTTTCTGAGTTCTGCATTGTAAAACATATCACCCATAATGCTAAAAGGGTATATTTCATGCATAAAGGAAATAAATGCAATACCACCGAGGCTAATAATATAACAACTGATTTCAGTGATGATGAGCGTGCCACTGCTTAAAAGGCGTATGGCGGCGGGTTTTCTGAGCGATGTTGCAAGCGGGTCAAGCAGTTCGATCTGTTCATTGATCATTATCCTTTCTTCCCTGAACTCCTGCAACAGATCATCTTTAAGGGTGGTTAATGCCATTCGTAAAGATTATTTTATACAAATATAACCTTGCGGTAAAGTAATATCATTAATTAAGTATCCACATGGTGTTAATAAAGTATAATGGATGCGTGTGCTTTTGGAGATTTGAAGGAACGGGTATGGGTAAATAGGATGAGGCTGCCCAGTAATATCGGCAGCCTCATTTCTGTGTTTTTAGTTTGTTTTAAGCCGGTTTTGACTTAGAAATTATTTGTGCTCTTGTTGTTGGGGTTGTTGTTTTGGTTTTTGTTGTCCCCTTGTCTGTTGTGTAGGTCTTTGTTGTTGTGGTCTCTGTTGTTGCTGTGGCTGCGGTCTCTGTTGTTGTTGTTGTTCTCTTTGTTGTTGGGGTTGATATTGTTGTTGCCCCCTTTGTTGTTGCGGTTGCTCTCTTTGCTGTTGTTGCTGAGGTTCAGTTCTTTGTTGTGGTTGTTGCTGGTGTTGCCCTTGTTCTTGTGCCCCACGTTGAGACTGGTATATGCCGGGTTGAGGATGTTCCTGTCTAAAAGCCGGCGGAGCGGTTTCGTGGTTAGGAGCAAGAGGTTCTGACCTGTTGCCGATAGGATGATCTCTTCCTTCCATTACATTGGCCGGGTGTGCAGTATTTACGCTTCCCTGGTTTACTGCAGGGCGATAAATACTTACTTCATTGCCGCCTACACGGCCTGCTCCTGCCTCGTGTGCGTCTGAAACATGGTATACCTGTACTTGCTGCCCGGATACTCTTTCGTAGTCTTCCCTGCGTGGGCCATAAAAACGAGGGCCATTGTCCCGGTCACCATCCCTGCGTCCTCCATAACGATCGTCACCATAACGGCGCCCCCCATGATCATCATCATAACGTATATATTCTGTTCTGTGCACATAAATACCCATATCACCACGCTCATAATAATTGTATACACGTGGCTGATAGAGGTAATTAGGGTTTACAAACACCCAATAATTATCAGGATAATCATAATGGCGGCCGTATTCCTGGCCCGGGCCCATTGGTGCCCATCCATAATATCCACCACCTGAGCGCCAGTTTACCCATGCCGGAGCCCATTGATAACCCGGTATCCATATCCAGCCATAATAGCCATTATATGTCCAGCGGCCATAGTGGTATGCCGCCCATGCCCATGGTGCATCAGACACCCACATATTTCCCTGGTCGGTCATTACCCAATGCCCGTCTGAGGCGTATGGGCGAAACCCCGGAGCTACATTAGGTACCCATACATTGCCGTATTGCGGGTCATTTATCCATTGGCCATATGGTGCCAGCTGATCATAGAAGGTTTGGTATGATACCCCATCAGATTGGTAGGATACGGATGCCTCCTGTGCTTTCGCTGTTTGTGATGAAAGCGAAATAAGCAGTGGGAACATGATCAACGATAATAACCTTAAGTGTGTTTTTTTCATATTGTGTATGCTTTTGTGAAAATAGTTAATTGCAAATTGTGTAATAAGTATAAATATATGATTTTAATTGCTTTTACAACGCGGTTTTATTTCATGAATGAAAATAACTAGTATGCAAGCGGCTAAAGGTATTAATTTTTAAAATTACTGCTTTTTTGCTTTTTGAGTATAGTATCTATACAAACCTGATTGAGATTAACAATTCTTTCTGTTTAGGCAAATAACAAACAATAAAAAATCAAATCTCCGTACCTTTGCACACCTTTAGAAAACAAGATACACGCAGTGTTTGTTTTCTACAAACGTTTCCAATTAATGAAATACGAAAAAGAAATATCATTACGCCGCACATTTGCGATCATATCCCACCCGGATGCCGGTAAAACCACGCTTACGGAGAAATTATTGTTGTTTGGCGGTGCTATACAGGTGGCAGGAGCTGTAAAAAGCAATAAAATAAAAAAGCATGCTACCAGTGACTTTATGGAGATAGAGCGGCAGAGGGGTATCTCTGTGGCTACATCTGTAATGAGCTTTGAGTATAATCATACCCTGATAAACCTGCTGGATACGCCGGGTCACAAAGACTTTGCTGAAGATACTTACCGCACACTTACTGCGGTGGATAGTGTAATACTTGTTATAGACAGTGTGAACGGGGTAGAGGACCAGACACGCAAGCTGGTAGAGGTATGCCGAATGCGGGATACGCCAGTGATCGTATTTGTAAACAAGCTGGACAGGGACGGGAAATTTCCTTTTGACCTGATGGATGAGATAGAAAAAGAATTGAAGTTATCATTACACCCACTCTCATGGCCTATAAATATGGGTAAGGAGTTTAAAGGTGTATATAATTTACATGATAGCAGCCTGAACCTGTTTACCGCCAGTCAGAAATCTACAGAAGAAAATACGGTGCCTATCGCAGACCTCAATGACAAACTGCTGGATAATAAAATAGGGGAGCGTGATGCCAACCAATTGCGTGAAGATGTAGAACTGCTGCAGGGTGTATATGGTGCCCTGGATGTACAGAAATATCTTGAGGGCAAGATAGCTCCTGTGTTTTTCGGGAGCGCGGTGAATAACTTTGGGGTTAAAGAACTGCTCGATACTTTTATCAGCATAGCACCACACCCACAGGGCCGCAATACTGATAAGCGCTACATAGCGCCGGATGAAGATAAGTTTACCGGTTTTGTTTTTAAGATACATGCCAACCTTGATCCCCGCCACCGCGACCGTATAGCATTTCTCAGGGTATGCTCAGGCCGCTTTGCGCGCAATACTTATTATAAGCACACCCGCCTTGATAAAGAAGTACGATTCAGCAATCCATACTCGTTTATGGCGCGCGAAAAAGATGTGATCGAGGAAGCCTATCCTGGCGATGTGGTGGGGCTTTTTGATACCGGCACTTTTAAAATAGGTGATACACTTACAGAAGGTGAAATGATGCAGTTTACGGGTATCCCTACCTTCTCTCCGGAGATATTTAAGGAGCTGGTGAATAAAGACCCGATGAAAACCAAGCAACTGGAAAAAGGTGTGATGCAGCTAACCGATGAGGGTGTAGCCCAGCTTTTTACACAGCATGGTGGCAACCGAAAGATAATAGGTTGTGTGGGTGAACTGCAATTTGAAGTAATACAATACCGCCTGCTACAGGAGTATGGCGCAGCCTGCTCGTTTGTGCCGCTATCTTTTTATAAAGCCTGCTGGATAACCGGCGATAAAAAAGCGATTGAAGACTTTGCACGGTTCAAGCAGAACAATATCATGACAGATAAAGACGGAAACCTGGTATACCTCGCCCAGAGCGAATGGTTCCTGAATACCGAACGGCAGAATAACCCTGCTATAGAATTTCACTTTACATCAGAGTTTAAGACAGCGATGGCGAAGTAGGTCTGGCGTTGAAACTTGGAAGCGTGTATTTCGGCTTGTATTGAATTTCCTATAATCAATGCAATATATTATCTATTTTTACGTTTCACTGTAAAAACATTCCAATGAAACACACACTTTCATTTCTTGTAAGCATTGCAATGCTCTGCTTAGTGAGTATTTGCTCTACATCCTGTAATAATAACGGAACGTCAAATAAAACAGCCTCAACTGATACATTAGCCAAACCCAAGTGGGTTGATCCGCAAAAAGGAAAATACTGGAGCAAAGTAAATTATGTACAAATACCATTGACTGCAATTGAGAATCATATCCTGGGGCCGGTAAAATCCGTACGATACAAAGACTATAAAATATCTGAAAAAGACGGATCGAAAGTGCTGGATGACAGTGGCTATAATGTTTATGATAAGTTCGGGCATCTTGTTGACCAGAATGAATATAATGCTGATGGAAAGCCCAGGTGGAAATGTGTTTATAATTATGACGATAAAAATAAAGCCACAGAATGGGACCTGAAAATTTCTTATTATGGTAATTATACTTCGAAAGTAACTTTTAAATATGATGATAGAGGGCACAAAATTGAGGAAAATTGCGTTAGTTCAAATGATACATTTTCAAGCAGAGAAGTCTATAAGTATGATGATAAAGGCAACGAAACAGAAGAGGCAAGATTTGATGCACATAACAAGCCAGGGTGGGTAACAAGTTATAAATATGACAACAGGGGCTTTCAGGTAGAAATGACAATGAGAAACGGAGATGGTAAGCTAATGAGGAGAGCGACCCAGGAGTATGATAATAATGGTGATAAAATTAGTGGTGTAGATTATAGATCGGATACGGCCATTGCAGGGAAATGGAAAGCTACAATTGATAACAAAGGAAGAACAACAGAAAGGGCTGATTTTGATAAAACGGGAGCACTCCATTCCACAACAAAAATGAAGTACGATGATTGGGACAATCTAATTGAATACATCACCTATAAGCCGGATAACAGCATTGATACCGGATGGTGGAATTCTTATACGCAATATGAGTATGATAGCAAAGGGAATGCTGTAAAAGAAACCGGTTATAAAATAAAAGATAGTAAAAAAACGGCAACTGATTTTAGGGAAACAGAATACGTGTATTACTAAACACGCTATTCCCCCTGCTTTTCATCACTTTCCTTTTCTCCCTGTTTTGCTTTGGTGTGCCATTCCATTGCTTTATCACGGTTCGCTGGTACGCCCTGGCCGTTTTGGTAAAAGTCGCCAATGGTGCGCATGGCTACTTTGTCGCCTTTTTGCGCGGCTTTCATGATCCATTCAAAGCCTTTTGCATCATCTTCTTTTACACCGAGGCCATTGGCATATAAATAACCGACGTTGTAAAAGCCGGTGGGGTTGCCTTTGTCGGCCGATCTCATAGACCATGTCATTGCTTTGGCGTAGTCCTGGCGGGTAGGGTGCTCTTTGTTGGTGTATATATATCCTATGCCGGCCATCATGCCATCATCATTTGTTTTATCAGCAATGTCTTCAAACCATTTCAGCATTTTTTGCTGGTCTTCTTCGCCAAGGTTGCCGGAATCGTAGAGCGAAAAGAGCTGGTCTATTGCTTCGTTTTCCTGTACGTTTTTCTTTATGAGTATTTCGGCATCCTGCATAAGCAGGTTCATTGCTTTTACGTAATTATGCTCCACGCCAATATTCTCTGCGTAAAAAGCGGCCATAAAAAAACATGCGTCGCCGTCTCCCAGATCTGCATATTTTTTCATCCATTGGGCTATTTTTTTGTAATCGGCATCTTTGCATTTTCCTTCAAGGGCCATTTCGCCAATAGGGGGGAGGGCCGCGCTATCGCCCATATCGCGGGCTTTCATGTACCATTCCATTGCTTTGATACAATCATTACCAAGTTCAGGGCTGCTATAAAAAAAACCAAGGTCATTCATCGCAAATACATCGCCTTTATCAGCAGCCTTGTTGAGCCATTGGAGAGATATCGACACATCTTTCGGTACCCCATTACCTTTGGCATAGCATAGTGCCAGTGTGTTCATGGCTTCGGTGCTGCCATTTTCTGCTGCCATTTTGAAATTTTTTATTGCCTCTGCCATATCTTTCTTCACACCAATGGCTTCTGAGTATATAACACCAATTTCATTCATGGCATCAACATCTCCTTTTTTTGCGGCTTTACGAAATAGTGTCAATGCTTTAGCGGCATCTTTTTTCACACCTTTCCCTTCTTCATAGATCATGCCCAGTTGCAGCATGGCATGCGCATGTCCTTTATCAGAGGCTTTTTGCAGCCATGTTCTTGACTTAACGAGATCTTTTGGCACACCTTCGCCATAGAAATAATACATGCCCATATTATACATGGCGGCAGTATCTCCTTTAGCGGCGCGGGCTTTATCGTGCGCAAGTTGTTGCGGGTCGAGTTGTTGTGCACTGCATAAAAAATTACAAAACAATAAGCTGAGGACGATGATATACTTCATAATAAATTTTAGTTCCTGATATCGTTGATAAAGGTATCCATAATGTGGTTAATAGCCTCAATAGTTTCGGAGTCTTTTACATTGCCTTCTGTATCTATTTTTGAACGGATAAAAGGAATAAGTAATGTACACTCATTCAAAACATGTGCTGATAGTGCGGTAAGTGTAAGCAGCAGGGATGCATGAGCTTTATCGCCACTGGTGGCAGCGGTAATAACCGCTACAGGTTTGTTAACTAGATCGCCCGATGATACTGTCCAGTCGAGTGCGTTTTTAAGTACACCGGGTACACCAAATGCATACTCGGGCGAACAGATAAAAAGCCCATCGGCCTGGGCAAGTAATTTTCTGAATTCTATTACTTGCGGCGCAGATTCTTCAAGCCTGCCCTGAGCGTCAGTCGAAGGGTTAAAGTGGGGTAATGATCCTAGCCCGTCATAAATAATAAAACCGGCTTTCCCCGCCACTAAAGTAGCGGCAGTTTTTATAACAGCATCATTAGATGAATTAGGGCGCAAACTGCCTGATATGGCAAGTATGTTTATTTTCTTTTCTGTGTGATCAATGGTTTTCAATGGTGCGGTAAATTACCGGCAATATACACTGTGAATGTCTTTAGATAATGAATTTTGCTGATTTTTTTAGCGTGCGTTTTTTTTATTCACATTGGGTTGCTTTTTATTCACATAATAGATTAGATAGAGGAATATTCATTATTATTGCCTCTGAGTTAAATCATTCGTTATGAGCCATTTATCTGAATCGTTTAAAAAATCAGATATCTTTAAAAAGGAGTTTGGGAAAATATTTGGCACACAGCCATTTGATAAACCCAATATCCTGCGGTATATCAATGTATGCACAACCCTGATATTGGCGGAGGCCCGTAAACAATATCCTCAGAACGACCTGAAATTCATCAATCCCATATTTATAGTAAACAGGGAGATATACCCTGTGCCTGAATTACCCGGGGATAAGCGGATCATTGATATAGCATATGATTCTTTCGGTCTTGTAAGTTCAAAAACAATAGTGCCCCTTTCACTGAAAATACTTGATAACCGGTTGTTTGGGATCTGCCTTCATTTTCATGATAGCATTGGAGATCCCGGATATATATCTTTCAGAACGTTTGATCTCGGTAATATCACCAACAACAATAATGATAAAATAAAAGAATCGATCCTGGTCGATGAAGTATCTCACCTGGAGATGGATATAAACCGGGTAACAGGCGATTTCCACCGCCTTGCATCAGAGTTTGAGCTGATAAATACCAAGGATAAAATGAGGCTCTATAAAACCCTGATGCTGTATAAAAATATGGCCAGGTTATCAGAGCAAGGCATGTTTTTCTCCTTCATCAATAATTACAATCAGGCACCTTCTTTTTTCAATTGCCTGTTTACGCTTGTTTCAGAAAAGCCTTTCGCAGAAGAAGAGCTGCTTGACTTTGCGTTGCTGATAGATAATTTATCTGCACCTATAGCAGGTTATTACAGTGATGACACCAAGGGTGTGAGCGCTGAAACAATGGCGAAACGAAACTCCTTAAAGAGTCTGCTCGAAAAGAGTTTTAAGACGGTATAGAAGATTAAGAGAGTATTCCTTCATCACATTTATACTGTGCTCAACTCGCTCACCCGCTCCGAGCCTGCCCTGAGCGGAGCCGAATGGGAGAGGGCTAGGCTTCTATTCTTTCACTATCTTCGTTACATACTGTTGTGCACCTGCTTTCACAGTCACAAAATACATTCCTGCAGCAAGCGGTTTAATATCGAAAGAAGTAAAGATATTCTTGCTGCTATTTTCTATCTCTTTTTGCAGCAATATCCTGCCCGTTATATCAGTTATGTTTATAGTAAATGTCAGGGTGTTTAAATTCTTTGTTTCAACAGTAACTATATCATTTGCCGGGTTAGGATACACTTTTACAATTGTTGCCGGTATTGTTAAATGGTTTGTATAAAGGTTACATCCCGCGATGGATAATGCCTTATCCAGCACTTCATCATCGCCATGCCTGATGCCGGCTTTGGTAGGGTAAACCAAAGTGTCCGGTACGATGCCAATGCGCTGCGTTGAGTCTCCATTAGGATAAAAAACGCCTAGTGTAGTAAAGCCTGCGTAAAGGTCCTGGCTCAGGTTCCAATAGCTCACATTTCCATCTGCACCTGACGTTTGGCTCCCTACTTTTACTGCGCCGGGCATCGCTCCTAATATCATACACGAAAACTCAGCCTGGCTCTGCGTTTCTTCATTCATCAGTATGATCACTTTCCCCGTATAGGGTATAGGGTTCCCGTTATAACCGAGGGAATCATAGTACCAGTAATAAGTACCCGGGTAAGTAATATCAGGAGTGGTTAATTTAGAAAACTGCATTGATGAAGGATAAATTAGATTTGCAATATCCCATGCAGTGCCATTTGGATAGTTGCGGAGGTCAAAGATAATAGCGCTTTTATTTTGCAGGTCGTTATACATGGCATTTACTTCAGAGTCCTGTAGAAGGCCCATATTCACATACCCGATATCGCAGTGCAGCGTGGTCCACTTAATTGTGTCAAGAGAATCAGCAGGGTATATGTAACCTTGAAAAAATGAAGGATCAATAGCATACCAATTGATGCAGGTCGCGGTTACGGTATGGTCAGTCCCGGTACTGTCTTCAACCACCAGTGATACATGGGCATTGTTATTCTGGCGGCCAAGCATATAAATGCATACATCTCTCCTGAAAACAGACATATTCCCCGATGAATAATAAGGTTTCAGGCTGTCTTCCCATTGCACTGCCGTTAGCCCGTCGGCAGAGATAATGGCATCACCGATATTTACACCAGGTACTGATGAATTAACAACTACATATTGGCTGTCGACATATTTCAGTCGGATATATGGCAAAAAATACCCCGGCAATGTTTGATACTCCGAGCTATAGGTTAAACCAAAAACATGCACATCATTAAGCGCGGTTGCTATTTTCAGGTAAAGCAGGTATAGAGAATAGGAATTGTTGACATTGGCAATTGGCAAAACATAATTATTCAAAGTAGAGTCCCAGGGTGTGTCCAATACATAAGTATAAGGATAGAAATAACGCACCACATTCCAGTATTTAAAAAACATCAGTAGCCGGTTATTCTCATTTGGGTAGCTTAGGTAAGTGTTCACATTCAGTTCTGTGTCATCATAAGGAAAAATAAGGTCGCCGATATAGCTGGTAGTGTAAGTATTATTCTCTACCCAGCATTCCGCATGTGGCCTGAAATTGTTTTTTATCGTATCTAATTGTATTTGCACATCGTTTCGAAGAATGGAGGTAGAGGAATCGATCCAACCCCAGTCCCGGTTAAATTTTAAATTTGCCGGCAATGTATCCGGAAAATAAGTTGTTGATAATGCCATGGTCCCGGCTGCTGCAAGCATGGTATCAAGTGCGTCATTAAATTCGCTGTCATTTGCTGCGTTTTCTATAGCTGGCAACACACTCACCAGCACACTGTCCCAATTCACATTGCAGGTCGAGACGTTGGAGTGGTAGTACTTCACAAATCCCCATACCTTACACGTATAGTATAGTTTTTGTTGTAACGTCGGACTTTGTGCAAACGAGTGCCCGCAAATAATACATAAGCTAAAAAAGAGGATAATTCTTTTCATATTAGTAGTTTAATTTCGTAAAACTCCGGAATCCTTCTTATATAGACGTAATATACAATGCAAATCTTGGGTTGTGATAAAATTATTATTCAAATAAACCCCCTCTTGGCCCTTCCGGATTTTGCAAAATAAAAGGTGCATGCACTTTTCAAATCGTTCCGTTTATCCTTCTGAAATTTACAGTCGTATCAATACAGGTATTACAAATTGTTACAGCCCAAAAACTTGCCTGTATTACACAAGCTCTTTGAAAATTAATGAAACTGCAAATAGCATACTTACCGGTTTCATAACTTATGCAATGGCCTCATAAGGAATACCTCAATATGGTATATGACTGTGACATTTTGGGGCATTTTTGGGATGTTTTTAATTATAAACAATTGATTACAGATTAATTAGTTAAAAATTAAATTTTCCGCGAAAATGGGACATTTTAAAACTTTTGCCCACAACTATCCGAAACTTTTTTGCCTGAATAGCGGCCATACCTTTGGTTAAGAACGACCAAAACACAAAAATATGGGGCTATTCAAACGTAGTAAAAATAATAACAAACCGTTACTGCGCCAAATTCTGGATTTAATAC
>CAIRZD010000310.1 GCA_903882965.1 uncultured Bacteroidota bacterium | reverse complement strand
ATCGTTTGAATCTCAATAAATATCATGATTTCGCGCTATACACTTTTGGCTTTGACTCGAAAGGTTCACTTTTAGGTTTTCACTTTTAACTTTTGACTTGAAAAAGATCGGCCTCATATCAGACACCCACAACTATCTTGATGATGCCGTATTCAAACACTTTGAAAATTGCGATGAAATATGGCATGCCGGTGATTTCGGCACGGCCGAAATTTCAGACAAGCTAAAAGCCTTCAAACCACTGAAAGGGGTTTATGGCAATATAGATGGCTACGATATCCGTAGCGAATTCCCTGAGAAACTCAGGTTCAAATGTGAAGAAGTAGAAGTGCTCATGACCCATATCGGTGGTTATCCCGGTAAATATGCTCCGGCTATCAGGCCTGAAATATATGCCCATCCGCCACAGTTATTCATTGTCGGCCACTCACATATACTCAAAGTGATATTTGATGACAAGATCAAATGCCTCCATATGAATCCGGGTGCTGCAGGCAATCACGGCTGGCATAAAGTACGCACTATTATACGCTTTGTTATAGATGGCAAAGACATGAAACAATGTGAGGTTATTGAGCTTGGAAAGAGATAAAATAGTTTTAATGGGTTAAAAGTCGTACCTTTCGCGTCCTTTAAGGAACATATTATGGAAATAGCACCTGATCTGCTGAAGAAAATCAATATTTTACCGGAGCGATTCCCGGAGTCTAATAACAGTAAATGGATAAGGATACATTTCCAGTCCGGAAAAACCTGTATGGGCTATTATAGTTACCGCGACCAGATGTGGCGTGAGTTTAATGACATCTTAAACTTGCATAACACTTCGGTTATTAATGAGAAAACAATAAAAGGCTGGCATTATTAGCATAAATGCTGAAAAATATTGAGGGCTGGCAATTATGCCGGCCCTTTCGCATTTCTACACGGATTACATGCACTTGCCCGTATTGAGAATATTTTAACTTGAATTATGCCATAAGGGCATTATTTTTATATTCTAAAGCGGAATTATGAAAAAGATGATATCCTTCACAGTTTTGTTGATCAGCTTTTTTTCTGCATCCCATGCGCAGGTAAGGAAGGTCATGACACCCCCGGTATACGATAACGTCAATAAGGAAAATCTTTTTAATGATCAGAAAACGCCGAAATATATGGCAGATCATTCACTGATTGATAATAGCACTAATACTGCCGTGCAAACCAATAATAGCCTCACATTTTCCGGCAATAAAAATCAGGATAATGCGCTCTTCAAAATAGACCACCCGGTTTTGTCCACAGATCAATATAACATCAGGAAAGTCACCTTCCCGAAAACTAATAAGTTTATAAATTAATTTTTCTGGGTTGGCACCTCATTTGCTTTTGGGAGTGTTATTGTTATGCATGTCCCTTTGTCTTCATTACTGCAGGCTGTTATTTCGCCGTGATGTTGTTTTATGATTAATTTACAAATACTCAAGCCTAACCCATATGATTTTTCTCCGTGCACGCCTGTCCTGCCTGCTTTAGAGAACCTGCTAAATAAGTGAGGGATCAGGTCTTTGGGTATTCCTATCCCGTTATCTGTAACTGAAATAAAAATATTTACAGCATCATGCTCCATTTTTACAGTTATTGTCCCATCATCATTTGTAAACTTGATGGCGTTACTGATAAGATTGTCAAGCACTCTTATCATTTTTAGATGATTCACATATGCATATATTTTTTCCTTGGGTTGTCTGTAAATAATTTGCCGTGATTTTTTTTGCTTTTAATAAACTGTTGTATTGCACCCTCTATTAGATCGTTCATGCAGGTAAGCGCATAGGTAGTTCCAGTTTCATCATTTCTGGCTACATTCAGCAACTCATCAATAATACTATTAGATTTTTTGCAGGTTTCAATAATAAGGTCATAATATTCGTTCCTTTCTTCCGGTGTCGTTTCTATATTTTTAAGAATGTCTGTTAAGCCTATTACACTATTTATTGGCGCATGTAAGTCGTGGGCTACCACGCTTAGTATTTCCGTTTGCATTTCATTTACCTTAGTAATATCCTGGTTATTGTTTTCAATTTTCTTTAACTGGATAAAATGATTATAATTCACAGAAAAGCTGATCCTGGATATACACACAAAGAATATAGAAACACAGGTGCCGGTAATATAATTAGCAAACAATTTGCAGGAGTCTGTTTGGAAATAATGAAGCCCGCCGTCAAATAATAACACAATCAGCAACGCTATTATTATTGCCTGAATTTCTTCAAATATCCATAATGCTGCCACACTAAGTATGCCCAATACAAATATCGACATCGTATTGCTGGGATTATGTTGCATCACAAACGTGACCCAGAGAGACGAAATAATGATAATTATTGCATAGAAATTAGTGAGGAAGTAATAGGCTTTATTTCTTACCTGTTCATTTATCCTTTTGCAGATCAAAAATGCAGAAAAACAAATCACCGAAGCACCAAATAGGAATGTAATAGCTGCTGAATATTCGCTTGGATACTTTAAAACATTACTTGATTTGGTTGTTTGATCCATCATGCATAGCATTAAACTTACTATGCCTATTGTTGCAGCAAAAACTTTAGAAGTTGCTACATTATGATATAAAGCTATTTCGCGGAAAGCATGGCTTTGTGTACTATCTAGTTTCTTAAAAAAATAGATTTTCATAGCGATGGTTTTATATACAGTATAAAATATCGTTTAAGGATTAGGGGTAAATAGCTCTACAAATTTAACTAGATAACCTAACATTAACATTATATTTTTTATTAAATTTGTTTGAAATTTATAAAAACTAGCATCATAAATTTTATCTATTGACATTCAATCGTTTACGACATATTTATTTTTCAATGACATGCTAATTTGAATGTTCTTCATTCATGTTTGCACCTGCTTGTTCCAGGTTAGAAATTACTTCTGCTGCATTTTTTTCAGATAATACATTACCCCATTCTGTTGTTGAAAAAAGAATATAGAACACATACTTTTCTGTATTAGTAATTCCTGCTTTCGTACTTGGCACTCCCAACGAGTTGAGGTTCGTTTCAATTATTATTATTTCTCTATTGGAAGACAGCCATTCATTTATCTTCAACT
>CAIRZD010000309.1 GCA_903882965.1 uncultured Bacteroidota bacterium | reverse complement strand
CAATATAAAATCCACATTGCCTTTCATTGAAATTAAATTATCTAACTTTGGTTATAATTTACATCACAGTCTGATTTATGGGCAACTCAATAATAAAAGTAAATAACCTTGTCAAAAAATACGGTGATTTTGAGGCGGTGAAAGGCATTTCTTTTGAAGTACAGGAAGGAGAGATATTCGGATTGCTGGGGCCAAATGGTGCGGGTAAAACAACTACGCTGGAAATCATAGAAACACTACGCAAAAAAACATCGGGCGAGGTGATCGTGGATGGGAAAGACCTGGACAAAGAACCACAGGCAATAAAAAACATTATTGGTGTGCAACTTCAGGCAGCGGGCTATTATCCAAATCTCAATCTCAAACAGATCATAGAACTTTTTTCAGGGCTGTATAACCGTAGTGTAGATGCAATGGCTCTTTTGGATACTGTGAATCTGCGGGAGAAAGCAAAAAATAAATTCAAAGAACTTTCCGGTGGGCAGAAACAACGTTTTTCTATTGCTACTACGTTGATCAATGAGCCTAAAGTAATTTTCCTTGATGAGCCTACTACCGGCCTTGACCCACAAGCGCGCCGCAACCTTTGGGAGCTTATTAAACAACTCCGTGACCGTGGTGCAACTGTTGTAATTACTACCCACTACATGGACGAGGCTGAAGAGCTTTGCGAGCGCGTGGCCATTATAGACAGTGGTCACATCATAGCACTCAGCACCCCGAGCGAGCTGATAGATAAACTCATTGCATCCGGTTTCAAACGGCCGAAAGCTGTGAAGGAAGCCAATCTTGAGGATGTGTTCCTGAACATGACGGGTAAGGAATGGCGGGATGAATAATAATGGCTCAATTTCGAAATGGCTCAATGGCTCAATGAAATAAAATTTGTATGGTTAGCATTTCTGAAATGCTAACCATACTTTTTTGTGTTAACTAAAGAAATATTTTTCAGCCTCTATAAGTTTTGCAGCGATCCTTCTGCGGGCATTTTTAGTATTGAAATTATCGGCTTTGGAGAAACGCTTGAGGCCCATGAGCATCATGCGCTGGTCATCGCCTTCAGCAAATGCGTTGATGGCGTTTTTGCCGGCATGGTTAATACGGTCGGCAGCATCATAGATAAATGTACGCGCTACATCTGCAGCAAGACCGGCCAAAGGATTATTGCTATCGTGCATCTTCATAGCCCGGAGCAGCACACACTCTGCCTGGAAAGTATCTATAGCCATATCTGCAAGATTCATCAGTATTTCCTGCTCACTCTCCAGTTGCATCATCAGTTTCTGAGCTGCGGCACCGGCACACATCAATATTGCTTTCTTGAAATTGGCGACCACTTTTTGCTCTGCTGCAAATGGGGTATCATCTGTGCTGAAATCAGGTATGCTCATTAACTCTTTCTGCACAGCCATGGCGGGTGTCATAATATTAATCCGGCCCTTCATTGCGCGCTTGAGGTACATATCGAGCGTTAATAATCTATTTATCTCGTTAGTGCCTTCAAATATGCGATTGATACGGCTATCGCGGTATGCGCGGGAAATATTGTATTCATCAGAAAAACCATTACCTCCGAATATCTGCACACCTTCGTCTACTACATAATCCAATGCTTCTGAGCCAAGGACTTTGAGCATGGCACACTCTATGGCATATTCTTCGGCGGCACCGAGGAGGGCATCCTGACGGCCTGCGGCCTCGAGCTCGTGCTCTTTATCATCTATCCATTGGGCGGTGCGGAAGAGCGCGCTCTCAGCGGCAAAGAGGCGTATGGCCATCTCGGCGAGCTTGTACTGTATAGCGCCAAAACTTGCGATAGGCACTTTGAACTGCTCCCGAGTCTTTGCATATTGAATAGAGGCTTTCAAGCCGAGTTTTGCTCCGCCGGACGTGGCGGCGCAAAGTTTCAGACGACCGATGTTCAGAATGTTGAAGGCAATTATATGGCCCTTCCCGATCTCGCCGAGGAGGTTTTCTTTAGGGATTATGCAATTCTCAAAAAATAACTGGCGTGTGCTGGAGCCTTTGATGCCCATCTTATGCTCTTCCTCACCGAAAGTGAGGCCCGGCGTATCGCGATCTACAATAAATGCGGTAAATTTTTCACCATCAATTTTTGCGAATACCGTGAATACATCAGCGAAGCCAGCGTTGGTGATCCAGATTTTCTGGCCGTTGAGGGCATAACTTTTTTCATCGGGAGTAAGTGTGGCAGTGGTTTTGGCACCCAGTGCATCTGATCCCGAACCCGGCTCTGTGAGGGCGTATGCGCCTTTCATTTCGCCGGTAGCCAGCTTAGGTATATATTTTTGCTTTTGGGCTTCCGTGCCAAAATATAAAATAGGTAATGACCCTATGCCATTATGGGCAGCCATTGCTACTGCAAATGAGTGGCCACCACCAAGGCATTCATTGACTAAGGTTGCGGTAACAAAATCTTTACCCAGCCCGCCATACTTTTCGGGGAAGGCTGCACCGAGCAGGCCGAGCGCTCCGGCTTTCTCCAGCAACGATGGCATAAGGCCCGGCTTTTGCGCATCCATTTCTACAAGGTTGGGCAATACTTCCTTCTCCAGGAATTCTGAACACATCTCAATGATCATGTGCTGCTCATCACTAAAATCCTCGGGGGTAAATGTATTTTGAGGATCGGATGGCTGGATCAAAAAACCACCACCTTGTATCGTCTGTGCAATCGTTTGCGCTTCCATTGAATGTTATATTTAAAGCCAGGAATCATTTGAAATTCAGGAACGTT
>CAIRZD010000308.1 GCA_903882965.1 uncultured Bacteroidota bacterium | reverse complement strand
TATCAGTATCTTTTTATTTTCATTGATGGTGCCTGTTTGTATAGTACGGGCGTCTTCTACGCTGCCGAATGAAGGGTTTATTTCATTTTGCACCTCCCAATGTGATGGGACTACTATTTCCACACCGCCAAAGGAAACCTGGAAAGCAATTACAATAGAAGGCTCGGTGAAATCGGCCTGGTTGAGGTTTATTTCGCAACCGGCAAATGTTACATTAACAGATCCTCCTTTAAAATCCTTTGATGTAACTATTTCTTTTTTTCCGCCAAAGGTTACATCAATATTGAGGGTGCTATCTGTATTAACGGTAGAATCCATGATATGGCGGGGATAGCAGCGATCTTTGCGTGAGCGCAGGGCAATTGCCAATCCTCCGATGATGATGGCTGCAGGCCAAACGAAATTGGATGATGGTCTGCCCATTATCCTGAATTGGGGTGTAAGGTTTGCAATACCAATTAATATGAGTATCCACCATGCATTTCGGCGGAAACCACTTTTAAGCCCTATCAATCCGCCAATTATGATTAGGACAACGGGCCAGGAGTCTTCAAGGTCGATGTAAGGGAGTACACCCATTTCATGGAGGAAAAGCAGAATACCAACCACAACTATTCCGATACCGAAAAACATTCGGTTCTTTTGCCGGTTCTCCCGATACTTCTTAAAATCGCCCCTATAAAAATTACGGTCTCGCATATCTATTGTTTATAACACAAATGTAACTGCAGCAAATACCATACGGAAAAGGTATTAGGTAAGAAAATAATCTCAGGCGGTAAAAGAGGGAAAAATGTCGGTAAGTGGTTATATAAGGTAAAAGTTAAAAGTAAAACCTCAAAGTGAGCGGATATGGTATGTTCTTATAAGTTAAAAGTGAAAACCCAAAAATAGGGGAGACCTTATTAAAGCTCCAGTATTTTATTCAATGTTGCCCAGTTGCGGGTTGTGGCGCAGAGGCCCAGCTTTTTCTCAATCAGGGCATTAGACAGTTTTGTATTGCCATAACTTACCAGCAACAGATAAACCTCGCGCTCCAGTATCCGGAATTCTTCGTTTTCGTTTTTGTATTTATCAAGGGATGCGTGCAGCGCTTTGTCGGGTGTATCGGATAAAAATGTGACATAGAGTTTTCTTTCGGTATCTTCATCTGCGTTGGGATATGGATTGCGTTTAATGGCTTGTTTTATCTCGTCTATAGAGCGGACGATGACCGCTACTTCGTAGCCTAATTTTGCAGCCAACTGTTTTTCTATTTTAGCACGTAGTTTTGTTGTATCTGTTTCTTTGGCATCGAACAGCACATTGCCGCTTTGGATGTAGGTGACCACATTTTTAAACCCCGGAATTTCGAAGTGTTTTCTTAATTCCTCCATCTTTATCAGCTTTTGGCCGGATACATTTATGCCTCGTAAAAATGCTATGTAACGTGTCATGGTTCTTTATTGTAAAGATGCTAAATTAGCGGAAAATACAGAGATGCATTTCTTTTAATATTTATGGCTGGTTATTCAAAAACACCATTAGCTAAGAAACTGGGTATAAAACCGGGGTTTCATATAAAGCTGGTAAATGCACCGGAGCATTACTTTGACCTATTTACAGATATGCCTGAAGATATTGGTGTTAATAGTAATAGGAAAGGAGAGTATGAACTAGTGCATTTTTTTACGAAAGAAGCACGTGAACTGCATAAGGTATTGCCTGGATTGAAGAACGAAATAGTTCAGAATGGTGTAATATGGGTTTCGTGGCCTAAAAAATCGGCAAAGGTTGTGTGTGATATTACGGAGCAGGATGTGCGGGATACTGCTTTAAAGATAGGGCTTGTGGCTATAAAGGTGTGTGCTGTGGATGAAATTTGGTCTGGGTTGAAGCTGGTGATACCGGTGAGGAGTCGTAAGTCTTGAGTCGTAAGTCAGTCTTTCACTAAAGCTTGAGCGGATAGGTCTTAGTGTGGGTTGTAATTTGGGGATTTTATGACTTTTAATTTAGTATTTCTATTACCTTTGGAGATCAACTCTTACTAGTTAGCTACAATGAAAAAAAATATAGCGTTACTTGCAGGCGGGTACTCTGGTGAATATGCGATCTCCATACAAACTGCCGCAACCATTGAAAAAAATCTTGATGATAAATTATACAATGTATATAAGATAATTATTGTAAAAGAAGAATGGTATTACCAGGATGGTAAAAAAATACAGGTAGATAAAAATGATTTTTCGCTTACGATAGAAGGGAAAAAAATAATTTTTGATTGTGTATTTATTGCGATGCACGGTACGCCGGGAGAGGATGGCCGTATACAGGGCTACCTGGACATGCTGCAAATACCATATACTACCTGCAATTCGATAGTATCAGCGCTAACGTTCAATAAAAGTTATTGTAACAAGGTTGTGAAAGCCTTTAATGTAGTGAACATAGCAAATTCTGTGCACCTGATAAAGGGTGAGCCATACTCTATGGGGGCTATACTGGATGTGATGAAACTGCCTGTATTTGTAAAGCCAAATGAAAGCGGTAGTAGCCTGGGTGTGAGCAAGGTAAAGCATGTAGAGGAGTTGCTGCCTGCTATTGAGAAAGCATTTAAGGAAGATAACCAGGTGCTGATAGAAGAATTTATTGAAGGAAGAGAACTGACCATTGGTGTTTATAAAACTAACGGGTATATACAGGCATTGCCGGCTACGGAAATTGTAAGTAAGAATGAGTTTTTTGATTACGAAGCAAAATATACCCCAGGTGTAACAAAAGAGATCACGCCGGCCAAAATTGAAAACAGCCTTAAAGAACAGTTGGAAAATAAAGCTACTTATATATACCGGCATCTGAACTGCCGCGGCATAGTGCGGATGGATTTTATATTGCAGCGGCTTACCAACAAGTTGTTTTTCCTGGAAGTGAATACAATGCCGGGACAGAGTGAGAACAGCATTGTGCCGCAGCAAGTGCGGTCATCAGGGCGGACATTGAAGGATTTCTATGCAGAGATACTGGAAGATTGCCTAAAGAACCATTCAATATAAAACAAAATTAAAATGGGGAAAAGGTTAAAAAGGTAAATGGTTAAAAAGTATAACTCTGCCCTCTTTAACCAATTAACTCTTTAGCCAATTAATTTTTAAAGGATGAAGCCAAACCTAAGAAAATCTTTTTTATTTAACTTGGTCATTGTATTGGGCTTGTGTGCTATTTTGTACATGAGCTTTTTTGGTATGCTGCATTGGCTGACAAAGCATGGAGAAGAAGTGAAAATACCCAATGTGGGCGGCAAGGATATGACAGAGGCGATAGCGCTGCTGCACAAACTGCATTTTGAAGTAAATATTGACTCGACTTTTGAACCAGCATCCAAACCATTGGTTGTATTAAAGCAGGTGCCAGATACCGGCTCAATAGTAAAGGAAGGGCGCACCGTTTTTCTGACGGTAAATATGCTTACACCGCCAAGAATACCAATGCCTAACTTAGTGAACCTATCATTGAGAAGTGCTGAAATGCTGCTGCGTAATAATAAATTGCTTTTAGGAGATACTATATACAAACCAGATATTGCAGCGGGCGCTATATTAGAGCAGCGGTATAAGGGTGCTGTTATAAACCCCGGCGAGTTAATATTACAGGGCAGTAAGGTAAGCCTGGTAATTGGCAACGGACTTGGTAATACAGAGTGGGATGTACCGGACGTGACCGGAATCACTGTGGATGAAGCGATGATAACACTAAACCAATATAATATACAGCCTATACTTGTAGTTGCAGACCAGTTATCGCAAATCAGTGATACCAGTCAAGCTACGATAGTAGACCAGGAGCCAAGAGCCGGGAGCGATGGGAAAGGTGGTGTAAACCGTATGAAAATGGGGAGTTTGATGACTCTCACTATATCACAAAACCCGCAACCTGAAGATATACACACTTCAAACAATACAAACCCCAGTAAAAGCGTTAAATAACCGGACTAAAATGGATAAAAGTGAATAAAGTCATTATTGCGATATGCTTTTTGCTGAGTATTATTACCGGTTTATTTGATGATGCTTCAGGACAAGAGTTTGTGGCACCGGTTAATTATAATCCATTTGTGCACAGACAACCGGCTACTCCAAACAGATTTGCAAAAAAGACAGCAACAACTCCATTAACGCTGCCATTTTTTGAAGATTTTACAGGGTATGGTATTTTCCCCGATACGAATAAATGGGTTGATTATGAAGTGTACATAAACAATACAATGTGCGTGAGTCCTATAAGTAGGGGGGTAGCAACATTTGATGCTTTGAACAGCATGGGTGTGCCATACGATAGTTTTAGTAACACCAATTTTATTTATGCAGACAGCCTTACTTCCCAGCCTATAGATATAAGCGCTGATACGGTAGGGGATAGCCTGTATTTTAGTTTTTTTTACCAGCCGCAGGGCAATGGTTTTTACCCGTTGCCGGAGGATTCGCTGATGTTATATTTTGTGGATAGATACGGAGGTTTTGTGAAGGTATGGAGCACACCGGGAACAACTTTACAACCTTTTCAGCAGGTGATGATACCTATCACGGATTCAATCTTTTTCCATAATGCATTTCAGTTCCGGTTTGTGAATATTGCGGCATTGTATTGGTCGGATGCGATATGGAATGTGGATTATATAAGGCTTGATAAGAACAGGACTGTGGGAGATACTACTGTACCAGATGTGGCGTTTACCTCCAATCCAACATTTTTACTGAATGATTATTCTTACATGCCCTACAACCAGTTTAAGGCAAATGCTTTGAGTGAAATGTCGGCGCAGGTTTCAGATACAATACAGAATAGTACCTCTTCCGGACAATCAATAAATTACACAATGGTTGTGACGGACCGGAGTAGCGGAAGTATTTTATCAACCGGAGCATCTTCAATTGGTATGCCAGGTTATTCATCACAGCAAGTATCACAGCCGTTCTCTGTGCCATTAGCCAGCTTGCCGGCATATCCGCTTAATACCAAAGTTGATTTCGATATCGAATATTATTTGCAGAGTACTGCATCTACCGGAACTAAAGCTAATGATACGATCTTCAGGAAGCAGATCTTTGATAATTATTTAGCTTATGACGATGGTACTGCTGAGAAAAGCTATTACCTGAATTTGTCTCCAACGTTAGATGGCAGGGTAGCGATCGAATATCATTTGAATGAGCCTGATACTATGCGCGGTATGGCCATTTATTTTGGCCGGCAAATACCATACCCTATTTATAAGACCTTTAATATTTTTGTATGGACGGCGCTTGGCGGGGTTAATGGTGCGCCGGTTGATGTAGCAATAGACTCATTGGAGTTCGCAATTCCGTCTTATGCCGATACACAAAATCACTTCTGGATATATACATTTGCTACGCCACTTTTGTTGCCTGCAGGGACATTTTATGCAGGTACACAACAACCTGCGGAAAGCGGGGATGACAGCCTATACTTGGGACTTGATGTAAACAGAGTAGGTAGTAACCATGCATATTTCAATGTGCTACACGTGTGGCAGCCATCACTGATCAGCGGAGCTATAATGATGCGGCCTATATTGGGGAGTTTTGTGGAGGGCACTGCGATCTCTAATGTGACTGTTACAAAACAAGAGTGGACCGTAATGCCGAACCCTGCAACGGATATTTTGCGATTTGAATACGAAGGTAATAATGATGCCGCTTATAGAATTACAGATGTGCGGGGTAATACAGTGCAGCAAGGCTCCGTTTTGAATAGGCACACGATAGATATTTCACGCCTGATCCCCGGACTGTACTTTGTGAATTTAGTAAATAATGGTATAAGCGGTGCACCACAAAAGATCATTAAGTTATAATTTGGGATTTGTGTAATTTGGCAAAAATTTCCAATCAGAATTTTATGAAAAATATTACTGTAGAAGAACTGAAAAGCAGGCTTGATGCCGGTGATAAATTGTATATTATAGATGTTCGTGAGCCATCAGAATATGCTGAATATAACATTGGCGGGAAGTTAGTGCCACTAGGGCAGATAGTGAATATGCAGCTTGAAGATCTGGAAGACTTAAAAAATGAAGAACTTATTATACACTGTAAAGCGGGCAGCAGGAGTATGCAGGCATGTATGATACTAGAGCAGGCAGGATATACGAATGTAGTGAATGTGACAGGCGGAATGATGGCCTGGAAAAAAATGATTGAAGCGTAAATTAATCGGTTTTCGCATCGGATTTTTATTTGTATTTCTGTGTATTTTTCGATTGTTATTCATTAAGATATTGTATATAATCTTTAATTGACATGCCGAATATAGGTGAGCTGTAATTTGATTTTTTTATTTAATTCATTATCAT
>CAIRZD010000307.1 GCA_903882965.1 uncultured Bacteroidota bacterium | reverse complement strand
TTTCACTTTCACTGTCACGTAATTCCTAGATACAATGGTGATATGGCAGACCCAAGAGGCGGTGTCAGACATTGCATTGAAGGCAAGGGATATTATTGATTGTTGGCGATGTTGGGACTTGAATCCTATTTCATAGTTATTTGCTTTTCTCTTTTAAAAACAGTGACCAGACATAACCTCTGGCATTTGCTGCACCTTGAAACCAAGCATCAGGTCTTACAAGGTCATGTGGGTCAGTAGCTCTTAATCGTTCAATAGCCGGAGCGTATTCAGACTTAACAACTTGTTCTATCTCGTTGAGATATTTTTCGTAATTCACTACAAATTCTATTGCTTCCATATTTTCCAATTTGCTTGTTTACTAAATTTATTTACAATCGTAGTATTTACCATTTACCAAAATTGCCTTGACATTCATTTCTGAGCATATTGCCCATACCTCGATGCTGGTAAGTTTATTAGCGTCCACAACACTAAATGTGTTGTATGTTTTTTCTGATTGATGTTGAATAGTTATGTTCATATTATGCACTTATAAGCCTTCTCACCTGTTCGGGTCCAAATTGATTTCCCCTCGAAGTTCTAAAACCAGCTTCATTCAGTTCTATTGCTATTTCACGAAGGTTTCTACCGTTTCTATTTAAGAGATTAATTACCTTTTTTGATTTCTGATTGTTTGGATTTTCAGCAGCAATTTGTTTAAGCCTTACTGGGCCCATCTTTCTAACCTCTTCTGTAAAGTTCTCTGGTTTACCTAGTTTCTTACCTCTTGCTTTAAGAGCCTGTAAGGCAGTGCGGGTTCTATCTGCTATGCGAACCCGCTCCCATTGTGCAAGAGCAGCAAATATGTGAATGGTCAACTCATTAGCGTCTGGCATATCGCAGCATAAGAACTTAATCTTAGCGTCCATCAGAGTTGAAATGAAAGTAAGGTTTCTTGATAGCCTATCTAACTTGGCTATTACCAAAATTGAATTGCTTTGCTTTGCTAAATCAATCGCTTTTAATAACTGAGGTCTATTATCATTTTTCCCGGTTTCAACATCAGTAAACTCAGCTAATAAGGGTCTATTATTGAGGTATGACAAAACAGCAGACTTTTGCCCTTCTAATCCAAGCCCAGATGAACCTTGTCGAGATGTGCTTACCCTGTAATATGAGATGAATTGTTCCATTTGGCTAACCTAAGGAACCTTTTTCACAAGATGGAATCCCTCGTTCACAATTTGTGGCTATAGTTGTCCACATGCGTATTTCGCAAAATCACCCATAAAAAAGAACTTGTACTTCTTGGAGTACAAATTGGGAACGCCTTGTCTGGCGACAAAGGCTTGGGGAAACATTGCCGGGTAAATTCTAGTAGGGTAATTTAGGATTGAATAACTAATTCAATTTTTCCGACTAATCAACTATATCATTATATTGCCCTAATAGAGAGGCTTTATTCTATTGACTTTAAAAGGGTTGAATTGCCATGCTATGATACTTGGCTATACTAACTGCAGGGAAATTTAGTAAAGTCATTTAGTCAAATTCATCATCATCCAAATTATTTTCCTCTAAAATACTTTCAGGATATTCAAACCCCAGTATTCCCGCTTGTTGTAATTCCTGTATGGCAAACACTTTGGGTTCTTTGAACCGAGACCTATCGCTTGATTGTTTCTCAACAATAACCACGACCCTATAGGTATGACCCCAAAATTCGCCGCTTGTGTAGGCATCTTTTTCCTGTTCTACTTCCTTTACAAAGTCCTTATAGTCAGGTTCAGGGAATGGTGCGTATGTGATGTGTTCTACATACAAATAGCCCAGTATCGGATGCTTAAATTCTATAACCTCGGATTGTGGCGTTAGGTAATCGATTATTATTTCGGCTTCCTCAAAAGAAAGGGGTTTTAGTTCATTCATTATATTTCTTTTTAGCTCTATAAATATAATATAAAAGAACTTGTACTTCCAGAAGCACAAGTTCATTTTAGAAATGCAGCCTTGCTGCTCTTAGCTTGTTGCCAGTTCAAGAGTATAGTTGAACAGCTTTGTATCATTATCCCGCTGATTTTGGAACGATTTTTTCAGCTTGTCATGTATAACCTCGTTAAAGGCGTTGTAAAGATGCCACATATTTGGAGCGGTATTTAATAAAGTGCTTTCCCTGTTAATGATTTCTATAACAGTCCTGGCATTCAGTGAAGGAGCAGGATTTTTCTCGCTTGACTCATACATGAACAATTTCAAATCCTCACAAGTCAGCTTTACATACTCTTCAATGTTATCTATCCTTTTCTCAGCCAACACCTCAAATTTGCGCTGTAATTCATAGAACTCATTATTCATGAATTTGGCAATCAGGTACTTTATATTTGGCATTACCACCTCAGCAATTTCGCCCCGGTGTTTGACGTTAAACCCGATTGTTGAATGAGCAATGTGTAAGCCATTGTTACATATTTTACGGTAAAAGCCGAAGTGGCCCGAAGTGCGGGTTGAACCGTCATAACTATTAGTGAAACGAAGCATTGGACGTAATTCATCCATCCCGTTCTTTACTGTGATAGCCAGTGAATCATCATTTAAAATGTGGTCAACTGCGAATGAGCGGTTTTCCCTGTTGATGCTGCGGGTAGCAGTTGAAATGTTGGCATCTAATAGCATATTTTCTACCCCGCTGTAGAATAACTGGTTTGGTAAGTGTCCATATGAATTGCTCACCACATTTACAATCTTGCCATCAGACAGTATTACTTTATCTAATCCCTTACGGCTGCTAATCCCGGTTACATCTTTGAAGCTGCGTACTTCGTTTGTAACGAAGATGTCATCATTCCTTAGATTGTTAAGGTCATTGAGCATTATTGCTCCACCTGTTGTTGTCCTTAATCCTGTCTGTTGTTCGTTTGCTGTTCTTTGATTTCTCATAACCTATCTTTTTATCGTTGTTTAGA
>CAIRZD010000306.1 GCA_903882965.1 uncultured Bacteroidota bacterium | reverse complement strand
TTTACTCTTTAGTGATCTTTATTGTTTGTGTGTGCCCGGCATCAATATACCTGACAAGATAGATCCCCGATGGCATTCCACTCATACTGATGTTAAGCGTATTACTACTAGCATTAGTAACAGCAGTTTTCATCAGCTTGCCCGAAATATCCATAAGCGATATTTTCCCTTCGTTGGTGGTCCCAATGATCTTCACACTTACTTCATCCTTTACAGGATTAGGAAATACACTAACATTGAAATCTCCGGGAGCAACATTATTTAATCCGGTTGTGCTTAGTGTAACTATAGGTATGGTTACCCATGCCGATAACGATCCTACCCCGCAGCTATCGCGCACATGTGCATAATAAGTGGTTGCAGCAGTAAGTCCGGTGGCATTATAAGTGCTCGCATTATTTGCAGTGCCTGATATCGTAGGGTCTGTTGCTGTCATATCAATTACATATTCAGCCCAGCTAACTCCGGAAGCCATTGTCCAGTTAATCGTAGCAGCACTTGAAGTGATACCTGTTGCTGTAAGAGAGGTCACTGCATTACATCCGCTTGATGTCAACGTAGTAAATGATATAGTAGACCATAATGATTCGCTACCTACAGCGCAACTGTCATACACATGTGCATAATAAGTCGTTCCGGCAGTAAGGCCTGTCACTGTTGCACTTGTAAGTGTAGTAAATGTGCCGCCAAGGCTTCCGGGCGGGGTTACTGAATTATCCACCACATATACATAACCTGTTGATCCGGGAACCGCGGTCCAGCTGATCACTGCACTCGTCGTAGTAATAGACCCCGGTGTATTCAAAACAACTGGGTTGCAGGAAGTAGTAATTGTAGCTGTAGTAGTAAATGTGGTACTTACCCATGCCGAGAAATTACCGGGGCCGCAACTATCACGTACATAAGCATAATAAACAGTCGACGGGGTTAATACTGTTGGGCTATAAGTAAGTGCGGTGGTTTGCGCACCGGAACCTGTTGGTGCACTTGCTGTTGTGCTCACTACATATTCAGAACCTACAGACCCGCCTGGCTCTGCCCAGTTCAAAATCGCGCTTGTGCTGGTAACACTGCTCGCTGCAAGCCCGGTTGGTACACCACATCCCGCGCTGGCAGTTCCTATAATTGCTGTATAATCATGCGTTTCACCTTGCACATCAACCAATGTAGTCGGGCATGGATTAACATTTGGATAAGCCTCAATAGGCGATACGCAGGCTCTCATACGGCGTGTCCCTGTTGGCACACCGGCAGGTATCGTGATCGTAAAACTGGTAAGAGCTCCTGTCCCTAATGGTAATGCTCCGCCTCCTATACTTTCTGAAGCATCAAATGTGCCATCATTGTTGAAGTCGATCCAAATCTGGAAATTATCTGTTCCTGCTGTAATAGCCGTAAATCCACCATCATCTACCGATACAGTATAAGTATGCCCCGGCAATAAAGTGACTGACTCGCCTGTTCTGTTATCATAACCACCACCAACACCACCACCTGTCATAGAGCAACCTGTAGCCGCATCACTAATTGCTGTTGGGCTTTCACCGGTAAGATAAAAGTCATTGATCTCATTGCCAAACACACATCCCTGGAAATATGCTGGTGTGCAATACGTTTGCGCATTCGTTGTAATACCTAAAAATGATATCGCCAGGAAGCACATTAATGCCCCTATCCGGGCAGATAGAATTGATTTCATAATTGAAAATTTATGTAAACTGAATATTGTGTTTATACAAAATAATAAAACTATATGAGAATATCAACCATTTCATTATTTTTTTTAACAATGCCAATAATTGACTAACTTTTGGTTAATCAAATCAGGATTATAATTTGGATGTCTGGTAAATAACTCCACCGGAAAGGCGTTAACTAAGGTTCAATTACTTCTAAATACTATACAGGCATTTAATCAACTGAGATTTACTCGTTTAATATCCGCACCAAGTGCATTAAGCCGCTCATCAATACGTTCATACCCCCTATCTATCTGGTGAATATTCTGTATGGTACTTTTCCCCGATGCAGATAACGCTGCTATCAGCAACGCTACACCGGCCCGTATATCCGGCGATACCATATTGATACCGCGCAATGGCATTTGTTTATCAAGGCCTATTACTACTGCCCTGTGCGGGTCACATAATACTATTTGCGCACCCATTTCTATAAGTTTATCTACGAAGAACAGCCTGCTCTCAAACATTTTCTGGTGCACCAGCACTGTACCCTTTGCTTGTGTCGCCAATACAAGTACTATACTCAGCAAGTCGGGTGTAAGCCCCGGCCATGGGTGGTCGTAAACTGTAAGTATAGACCCATCTATGAATTTCTGTATCCGGTAATGCTCTTGTGCGGGTATATATATGTCATCTCCATTCACAGATAACTCAATCCCCAGTTGCTGAAAAGTTTCAGGGATGATACCAAGATTATCTGCATCAACATTTTTTATTGTCAGCTCGCTTTGTGTCATTGCGGCAAGCCCTATAAACGACCCCACCTCTATCATATCAGCAAGCAACCTGTGCGCACAGCCACCCAGTTTTTTTACACCTTCTATGATCAGTAAATTAGTGCTGATCCCGCTTATGTTCGCACCCATACTTATCAGCATACGGCACAGCTGCTGGATATATGGCTCGCATGCCGCATTGTAAATGGTGGTCACACCCTCAGCCATTACTGCCGCCATTATCAGGTTTGCAGTACCGGTAATAGAAGGTTCCTGCATCAGTATCCTGGCCCCCTTTAATACCTGCGCATCCAGGCTGAACATCTGGTTGTCTATGTCATACACAAAGTCAACGCCCATTTTCTCAAAGCCTCTTATATGCGTATCCAGGCGCCTGCGCCCTATCTTATCGCCTCCCGGCTGTGGTATATATGCCTTGCGGAATCTTGCCAGCAAAGGACCGGCAAGCATCACCGTGCCGCGCAGCTTTCCCGATTTTTTCTTAAACGCATGCGTTGTAAAGTAATCAGGGTCTATATTATCTGCCTGTAAGATTATCTTGTTTTTTGCTGGCCGCTCCGTCTTCACGCCCATATCTTCCAGCAATTCTATCAGCGTATTTACATCTATAATATCCGGAACATTGGTAAGCGTTACGCGCTCATCTGTTAACAACGCTGCACACAGCACCTGCAATGCTTCATTCTTTGCTCCCTGTGGCGTTATAGAGCCCTGTAATGCACCCCCGCCGCGTATCTCAAATGCATTCATATCATTCTAAGTCAAAAGTTAATAGCCAAAAAGTAAAAAATCAACTGATTAAATAGCAACGATCACAACTCCTCTTCACCGCGCTCTTTTATTGCCTTTCACTCCCGACTTTTTAACTTAAATTACTTATTCTTATTGTTCTTATTGAACTTCCTGTTTTTATTAAAATTATTTCCGTACCCGCTACCGCCGCCGCCATTATTATCCCTGAAATTCCGCTGGCCGCCTTGTCCGCCACCATTCCCCTTAAAATTTCGGCCATTGTTGTTATTGTTATTATTGCGCGGTTTAAAGCCTCTGTTGTTATCATAATGCACCCGGTAACCGCCTGTTTCATATTTCAGCAACCCGCCGGTTATTTCAGACAGTTCATTTTTGATCATGTCATCATGTACCGGTTCTTTATGCCAGTTGGCATAAGCAAGCTTCATATAGTAGCCTATAGCCTGTGTTAGCCCGTGCTTTGTCTCTTCATTGGTCTCCACCATCGCCTTGTCCAACAATGCTTGTATGTTCTTGCCTAAATGGCGGTGCTTTATACTCTCTTGCGGATAAGGCAGCACCTCCGGCTTTTTGTAGATCATCTCTGCAGTTGGGCACGGATAAGGCGAATCCACATCAAGATTAAAATCCGTCATCTGGAACAGGTGGTCCCAAAGTTTGTGTTTATAATCCTCTATAGTTTTTAAATGAGGGTTCAATGTCCCCATCAGTTCTATGATTACCTCCGCCTGCCGAAGGCGCTTTTCGCGGTCGTCAACAGTAACCAGGTACTCGATCATTTTTTGCACGTTACGCCCATATTCAGGCATCAGCAGTTTGCTGCGTGTAGTATTATATTCCATCAAAATTTAAAAATTCAATAAGCTAAGGAAATGATTATTTGAAATCGCGGCTTAAAAAATCAACCGGTTAGGTGTGTGCACCGGGATAAAGCCACGACAAATATAAGGGAAAAGAGACAATAACAACCAACTGCACCTAATTATTATTAATAAATGTCAATGCCGGAGCCATTGTAATACCCGTTCCCGTCTGGCTCCCCGAAAGCATCACCGTATAGATCTTACCTTTGGCTAATACCAGGCTATCTCCATTGATCACCATATTTTTATTCCCCGGGTCAAATGCACCGATCACATAGTAACCCGCCGCTATCTCGTAAAACGAAGAAGCCGTATTTACACCTATACCCTCCGCTATCAGTGTATCATTTGCAGTAACCGATTCATTGATATTATCCGGCGAAAGATTTACAAAACGAACCTTTGCATTTCCCGCGGCAGGTGGCGTCAGGTCGTCTGTGGTAAATATATAAATTGGGTTACTTGCTATCCCACCCACAAAGGCGCTATAGTGTGCAGCCGCCACCATATTTTCAGCCTGGCTCGCCAATGGTGTTAAACCATTATCTTCAAAAAAGGTCAGGTTCACCCCAGTACCTGCAGTCACATATTTATAACCGCTGTTAGCCAGGTACCCGATCCCTGTTGCCCCGCTCACACTTATACTATTGGCTTTCACACTCACAGACCCGGCATCTGCACAGCCGTTCACAAATAGCACATTAGCACTATTCAATGGTGCCGCACTTTTATTGCAACCCATAAGAAAGAAAAAAACAGCACTCACCCACAAAACCAATACCCGGTTCCTGAATGAAAACTTGGCCCTTGCTCTGTTCATGTGAAAAATTGCCCGCTAATTATTATTGATAACCGTAAGCCTTAGCCCTGCCGAGCTACTTGATGGAAAACGATAGCTCCCCGTCAGCATAATGGTATATTTTTTGCCCTCGTAAAATGACTGGCTGGCAAGTTGCACCATATATTCCGGCTCTGCATAAGAAGGGTCCTGTGCCAAAACAGGCGACCCCGTAGTTGCAGTAATTGGGTAAAAAGCCGTACAGATCGTATACCCAATACTTGAATCAAGTTTTTTCCCGCCTACAAAAAAGCTTTCGCTAAGGCTATCATCGCTTAGGTTAATAAATCTTACCGCTGCGTCACCACTTGTGGGAGTAGTAAGATCGTCATTTGTCAAAACAAAAGTAGGCCCGGTTTTTACTATACCACATATAAAAGCTGAGTAATGCGCATTGGTGGTTAAGTTGGTATTCCCGCTACCTAATAGCGCATTCGAACTCGACGAATAAATGCCAAGGTCAATATTAGTATTCGCAACCACATTTTGGTACACTGTGTTACTCAAATACGGAGTTTTATCTGTCCCGCTTACCGTTGAGTTATTCACCTTCCCGGTGATCACCGATGCTCCCGGATATGCATTTACAAACATTACTTTTGCACTGCCCGAAGACCCCCCGTTATTCTTCTTGCATCCCGGCAAAAATACGCTCGCAAAACATGCGCATACCAAGAGCGCTAATATTAATAATACCCTTGTTCTTGCTATTAACATGATATAAAGGTAAAAATAATCTCTAATTATTATTAATTACTGTTAAGGTGAGGCCACCCGTACCTGAAACTGTTGAGGTTCCAGTCAACATTATAGTATATATCTTACCTGCACTAAATGGCTGGCTGGCAAGTTGTGCAATATAAGCTGGTGCTGCGTGAGATGGGTCTTGTAATAAAACAGCAACCCCTGTTGTTGCGGTAATTTCAGAAAATGAAGTAACTGCGTTGTTAACTAAATTTGAATCCAGTTTTTGCGTCCCTATATAGCAACTTTCATTCAGCGTATCACTGCTCAGATTTATAAACCGCACCTTAGCATTTCCACTGGTTGGTGCAGTCAGGTCATCTGTAGTCACTACAAAAGTAGGATGCGTCACGATCCCACCTGCAAATACAGTGTAATAATCCCCCGCAGTCAGCGCAGGCGTACCATTACATAAGGGCGTTCCCTGGTTGGTAAGGAAAAGATTTATTGCCACACTTGCCCCTCCGGTCACATTCTGGTATCCTGAATATTTAAAATAAGGAAGGTTGCTCGCTGCAATCAGTTTAGTATTATTTACTTTGGTATCAATATTTAAAGACCCGTTACACCCGTTTACAAAGTTTACATTCGCAATGTTCGACGGCCCGTTATTACTTTTACTGCAGCCCGAAAAAGCAACCGCAATTGCCACAATAGAAAATGATATTAATATATTTTTCATAACAAACTATAATTTTTTAAGTACCCAAAAATAAGAAAAACAACTTAGTGTATCACGATTGTTACAACAATCGTGCCGCTCACGTAGCACTTTTCACCGAGAAAAAGAAAGTTGTCCCCACACCTCGCTCACTTTCCACCCATATATCACCATCGTTCTGCCTTACAAACTCTTTGCATAGCATCAGCCAATCCCCGATCCCTGCTCATTCGCAGTTCCCGGTATGCTCACTGCCGGCTCAAACAATTTGGCCATTTGCTCCTGTGTTATACCCGTCCCGTTATCCTTTACAGCAAATACCGTATATCCCGCTCGTGCCTCACTATCCGCGCTTATATCTACCTCCCCGTTCATATGGGTATATTTTATTGCATTTACCACAAGGTTGCGGATAATGAAATCAAAATGAGTGGCGTCAGCATATACATACAGCTCCGCAGGGACATGGTCCGTTATCGTAATGTTTTTTTCCTGCAGCGATATCCTTTTCAGGTCTATAGCCCCTCTTATATATTTTTTGGGCTGGAATTTTACTGTATTCATGCTTATGCCCCGCACCAGCGACTTACCCCAAAACAGTAATTTGTCCAGCGTCTCTACAGATACTTTACTGTGCTCGCGCATACTATCCAGTAACATCTTTGTTTCTTCCGGCGTTGTCTCCCCCTCTTCTATCAGGTCCAGCATTACAGGTATCCTTGCTATAGGCGTTTTCAGGTCATGCCCTATTACCGAAAACAATTTGTCTTTCATCTCATTCAGGTGCTTTAATTCCTGCTCATGGATCACCAGTTTTTTGTTCAGCAACACTGTCTTTTGGTAAAATATCGCCAGCACTATTAGAAAGACGATTACAAATACCGCTATCGTCATCAATATATTCCGTTCTTACAGGCTGCGGTCATTCAGTGTCTCCAGCTGCCTTACTTTCAGGTTCGATTTTTCAAGTTCATGTATCGCGCTTATCCCAGCTAATTCCCTTGTCTTGTTTATACTTATTATACTATCCAGTATCATTTGCCTTTTTTCCCTCGTTTCAAAAGCGTTTTTATAGTCTTTCTGAGATTTATACACTTCCACCATTTCTTCATAGATATCTGCCTGCAGTGGCTTGTTACCTATCTTTTGGCTTATGCCCAGCGCATCCTTCAGGTATGATAGTGCTTTGTCTTTATCCTTTTCCTGCAGTGCTATCGCCAGGTTATTAAGTATATTGACTTCCTCTTCCGGCAGGTTTTTACTCCTTGCCATACTCAGTGCATCTTCAAGGTAAGCCACACCCTTCTTGTTATCACCCACCCGGCAATACATCATGCCCGTATTGATCAGGCAAGACAGGTGCGTAGCCACATATTCAGGTTTATCACTCTTGCTAAGCCCCTCTTCAAAATATTTCACCGCCTTAGCCGTATCTTCCCGGTCTGCATAATAAGCGCCAATATCATTATACAGGTTAATGACCGCATCACTCAATGGCGATTTCCTGCCAATGCTATCTGCCAGTTTCAGATAAAATATCGCCTTTGCAGTATCGTTATACCGCTCATAAGTTATACCCAGGTTTGAGTATACACGCATCACACCCACCGGGCTGTTACACAATTCAAAATTTTTCAATGCGGTGTTGAAGTAGCTTATCGCTGATTCAAAATCACCACCCTTCCCCAGTATACTGCCCAGGTCATTATTTACCTCGGCAATACCACGCGCATTTTTTTCATCCTTAAATATTTCCAGCGCATACAGTGATCGTTGTTTCGCCGGCTCTTCCCGCCCGTGGTCATCATCTATTTCTGCAAGGTCGCTCAGCATCCATGCCTGCCCTGCCCTGTACTTATTCTGAATAAAATATTCCAGCCCCTGCTGTGCATAGTAAAAAGCCGAATCCTCATTTACTGCCTGGTATGCATAAACTATGTCTTTGTATGCAGTTAGTTTCTGCGAAAGGCTGGTAGCATTCGCAACCTTCACACGCAACTCCGGCACACCACTCTGCGCGAATACAGGTGATAACCATAAAGTGAAAAATAGCGTGTACAGTACTTTCATCAATAAGCGGGGTAATGTATTACCTACAAAATAGCAATTATTCTGCCATAAATGAAATTTCTCCATTTTTCCTGCTAAAAGCTTAAAAATGTCGCAAAAGCCTTTGAAAATATTTTTAATGTTATTCAAATGATTCCCAATTGATTTAAAGAGCAAAATGTCGCAAAATGTATCGGGGATGTCGCAGTTAGGGACATGGGTATTGCAGGGCCATATTTCCGGGTTTGTGGGGTGGGTGGTTTTGCAATGTGTATACATAGTTTGGTGATCGTGTTTTTGTTTATTGCTTTTTAAAAATGCAGCAATAGTTTATAATGTGAAATTCGAGTAAGGATAGGATAATGCTTTAAAAGTGTATGCAGCCATTTGAAATGGTGCGCCGGTTTTATACCTACCTGTTACTGCTTTTTTAAACGTACAAATGTTATGGTGTAAAATTCGGGAAGGGAGCGGAGGAGGCTTAATTAGTGCATGCACCTTTTTTTTGCACCTTAACCTGAAAGGAGTTTAAGGGTGATCTACTGAATTACTGTTTCGCTGTTGGGAATAAATATAGTGTTGATCTGGTATTGATTGTTGTATGAACTGAGGTGAAAGGATCGAATACACATTAATGCGCGCAAGCGGAAGCTTGCAGATAGTAGGACGAAGCGGACGCTTCGACCAGTGGGGGTTTTTGAACCGGTAGGAATCGCCTATACGAAAAATTGCTCCATCAGGTACCCGAATAAAAAGAGGCAGTCTCGGACTTTTGAGACAGCCTCTTGCTTATTTATTAGTAAATTTGATATTAAGTTCAAAATATACGTATGAAAAAACCTATCATTCTCTTGCTTATTATTTTAGGAAATTTCTATACAGGAAATTTACATGCCCAAATAAATCTTGTAATGAATGGAGGTTTTGAACAAAGGGATACATGTCCTTGGGCTCCAGATCAGATTAAAATTGCAAAATACTGGAGTTGTATTGATACTGATTATGTGCCTTTAACTTTTCCTTATGTTGGTGATCCAAATTGCTCGCCAGAATATATAAATACCTGCGCCCCTCCATTTAGTTCTGAAAGTGCCCCACATAATCCTCATTTTTATCAATATCCACATGGAGGAAACGGGATGGCTAATGCAATGATGTATGCCGACCAAACTGATACAGCGCTTCCATTCTATCTGAGAGATTATACGCAAGGGCATTTATCTGCTGCACTCACTGCTGGGCAATCTTATTGCGTAACGTTTTATGTAGTAAGAACTAGCCAGTATGCCATTTCTGTAGATAAAATAGGGGCTTACTTAGATGACGGAAGTATAGATACAACCAGCACCTGCGGCCTTCCGCAAACTACGCATATACCGCAGGTATATACCAATGCCATAATCACTGATACGCTGAACTGGATAAAGATACAGGGCAGCTTTATAGCCAATGGCACAGAAAGGTTTATAACAATAGGTAATTTTTTCGACAGCGCCCATACGGATAAAATAACACCTGTAGATGATGACCGTTACGGCTACTACCTCATAGATGATGTAAGCGTGATAGCGAGCAATGCCACGGCCTATGCCGGTCCTGATGTAAATATCACGATAGGCAGCAGCACCTATATTGGCGCAAGCAGCAATGGAGATGGTACGCCGTGCTATTGGTATGTGCTGGGCGGCACTGCACCTATAGATAGCGGCGGCACTATACTCGTGAGCCCACTGGCTACTACCTCTTATGTAGTGAGCATGGACCTGTGTGGGATAGTGACTACTGATACGGTAACAGTAACCGTGCTGCCCTGCACGGGCGGACCTATAGCCTCGTTTACAGATACAGGTACCCATACT
>CAIRZD010000305.1 GCA_903882965.1 uncultured Bacteroidota bacterium | reverse complement strand
CTGATAATGACACAAATGAAACAGATTAAGTAAACTATATTTGTAACAGTGAAGCAACTAAATAACTCACTCATTTTTGGGATTAACTATGGTGGGTCAGTTTGGCGAGGAAAAGAGGGGTCACTTTACGCGGAATATCCATACAACGGTAAAGCTCCTATTTTGCCGATACATAAGATCTTCGGGATTACGAGTTTTGAGCTTGGTTAGCCAGGACTAATAGTTTTTAGAAAAGCCAAAAGTTGCACAGCTATATTTGTTTTAAAGAAAACTACTGACATTAGCAGGTATTATCATCTCAGCCAGCCTTACTTTTGGAAAAATAAAGTTGTGGCTATGCGCAAACCCACCCTTGCAATAATTGATAATTTTGGGATTGTTCGACAATCGTATTATCTCGCTCTCAAACAGCAGGGTTTCGATGTGTCAATTTTATCTTCTAACTGGAAGGACTTCATTGACAAGGTTAGCAGTGGCGCAAACAGTCCTGACATTTGTTTGATAAACATTGATTCCACTATATACACCGATTTACTCAGTGATTCAATAATAAGATTCTATGTAAACAATTCTAAAATAATTGGATATACTTTGTCTGAAGAATCGCCTCTCGGAAAGTCTGAATATGTCAATGTTTACATGCCATTTAACCTGGGCCTGCAAAAAATGACTGAAATAATCCTAGCTACACTACATTCATAGACTGTAGTGTTTTTTTCGATTACACGAAATACAGCTGTCGAACTGTTTTTCGGATTGTGCAAGCCGTGGTAAGGCATTAGCGATGCACTACTAATCTATCCCAACCGCTATTTTAGTTAATGTGTCGCTGCAGCACTCTTTAAAAATAAAAATGCAAGACAAGTCTATATTTTGGAATACTAAACTATCTGTTGAGGTAAGTAATAAATGAATGATATACACTCCTGTCTATCTCGCACTATGACTATCTGTTATCTTTCTTAGAAAAACTACTAGGGTCAGTAGGTGTATTTGCACGGGTTAAATTTAAATTTACCACTTCAAAAACATAAATTATGATCTCGAAAGTGAAATTCGTTACTGAAAAAAGTAAGTTAGATTATGGAGCTGTAAAATTGGCGGCTTTGACATTGCGATCTATTAACCATGATATACGCAAGGATATCTTAAAATTATTGGAACATAACAAGTCGATGAAAGTCACAGATATTTATTTAAACCTCAAAATGCAACAATCTGAAACATCTATAAATCTGGCAATTTTACGAAAGTCAGGCATTGTTTCTACAAATCGCAAGGGTAAAGAGGTCTACTATTCACTAAATCTCAGCAGAATCGAACATGTTGTTTCGTTTGTCGATAAGTGGGCAAGCTTATAATTATTCCTTTAGCTAATATAAGCCAAAAATGAACAAAGCGGAATTGATTGAAAAAATTGCCTCCGAGGCAAATATGACAAAGGTGCAGTCAAATAAAACTATTAATTCATTTACTTTGGCAATGGTGGCCAGCCTTAAAAAAGGTCAGAACGTTACACTTGCCGGATTTGGAACATTTTATGTTACTACCCGTGCTGGATGTAATGGGCGCAATCCGAAAACCGGGTTAACTATAAAATTGAAAGCGTGTAAAGTTGCAAAGTTCAAAGCCGGTAAAGAACTTTCAGAAAGTATCAATAATAAAATCTAATTCTAAGTGGAATCGTATTTCGTAACCGAATGCCTGACCTTATGCCTCCTCCAGAAATTGTAACCGTCAGACATCTAACTAAAGGCCGAACTACAATATTCATAAACATGAATCCTTCCAGGCTCTGGCTACATAAAATTAACATTATAATATAATAGAGGATGGAAAAAATACTATGGGTATTAATAGCATTCGCTGCAGGTGCATTTTTGCCAATCCAGGCTGGAATAAATGCGATGCTTAGTAAGGCTGGTGGTAATTATTTACATGCCGCAATGATATCCTTCATCGTTGGCTCTTTAGCGTTGGCTATATATATACTTTTGACAAAACAAACTGCATCCTGGGCTGGCATTAAGTCTGCCCCAGCTCATGCGTGGGTTGGTGGTTTACTAGGAGCTTTTTACGTCACCGTCATTATTCTATGCTTTCAGAGGCTGGGACCTGGTTTGACATTTGGCACGGTAGTAGCAGGCCAAATGGTGATATCTTTGATCTTGGAACACTTTAGCGTCTTCGGGGGAAATCCACAACCTTTTAATTTACTAAAATTGGCGGGCATAGCGTTAATAGTTTTGGGCGTTATACTTATTAAAAGGTTTTGAATTAAAATATGGTATCGTTCAATAAATATATTTTTTTGCCCCCGCCGAGTCTCCTTCTTCAGGAACTCGGCGGCAATAATGGTACTGAAGCTGGTGCGGCCTACCATCTACCCGCATCTTGAGATTGCAAAAAAAGACATCACGACATCCCAGGCCCCTTTGCTTTTTTTTTACCCCTGATAAAAGCTTATTTGCCTGTTGGTAAAGGGGAATGCATATCCCCAGACTATGGTGTGGATTGCAAATCTCGGCGAGCGGGGCGGGTATGCCCCCCACGAGGCAACTAAATTTCTTTCTTTAGCGTTGGGTCATCGTTATGGCAGTAAGCCTTCAGCGGCACCCCCTTTTCATCAGTACCATATATTAGCAGTTGCTGATCATTACCGGATGCAGCTATCCTGAATATCTCCCCTTCTATCTTTCCCATTTCGGGGTCCATAAATGATACTTTATCCCCACGTATAAATAGAGTTGACGTCTTACATTCCATATAGCTGTTTTTGAGATCAGAAATTATTGGGAAATATTTTTTAAATGTGGGGCACCCTGGCGCCGCTTTTCGAGTAAAGTTGAAAGCATATTAACGGTTAAAGGCTTTGTGATAAACTCCCTCACAAAGGAAAATTCTTTTGCCTTCATTAGGTCTTCCGGCGCATTTGATGACGTGCATATATAGATATCTATGTCCAAGCCATCTGTGCATAAGTTGTCACGGAAGCCATCGAGAAAACCCCAGCCGTCCAAAACAGGCATATTCAGATCGAGGAGTATAATATCGGGAAATGGCAATGACTGTGTACGCCTGTCAATCAAGTAATCCAATCCTACCCTGCCATTGGGCCTGGATACAAATTCGCTGACGCCCAACACTGAAAAGACCTTTTTTACGAGCACAGTCGTTATGGGGTCATCCTCCACATGCAAAATGGCTAATTGTCTGTTCATCTTCCTTTCTTTAATTGTACAAAAAATGTTGATCCTTTACACGGTTCGCTTTCCACCCATATCTTTCCATTCATGCTTTCTACCTGCGATTTGGTCATAAAAAGCCCGAAACCTTTTGCTCCCGGATTGTCATGAAATACCTTTCCTATTTTAAATAATTTATCGCCGTGGCTTTTCATATCTATACCCAGCCCGTTGTCTGCAACAGATAAGAGAACTACCTCCCCCCAATCTTCGGCAGATATGGTTATTTCCGGCTCCCTTTCTGCCGACCTGTATTTCAGTGCATTGCTTACGAGGTTCAGCAGTATACTATTGATGTATTCTGGGGGGCCGTACAGCGTTGCGTCTGCATCAAATTTTCTGCGCAACCTGGCACCACAGCTTTCTATTTCTATCGCCAGTGTGCTTACCACCAGTTCAATGCAGTCGTGCAGCGTGTTATTACGGTACTCGATATCGGCATCCTGCATTACGTGCAGCGCATCAACCAATTGGTTCAGCACCTCAGATACACTTTCTACAGATGGCCTTAGGTAAGCGTGCAGCATACTTAGCTGCTCAAGATCATCAGTATCATCTATAAGGTCTATCACCGAAGCAATATTACTAAGCGGCGCACGTACATTGTGCGCGATAATACTGCTGAAATCGTTGAGCTTTTTATTCCTTTCCCTGAGTTGTTCTATCAGTTTAGCCTTCCTGTCCTCCAGGCGTTTGCGGTCTGATATATCTAAGGCGTATCCTATCATTAGCCGCAGTTCTCCATTGTTGTCTTTTACCGGATATAATCCCCGCAGGTGTGTCACATAATTGCCGTCAGGCGCTTTCATCGTCTCCTCCCATGTCAGGCCACCCTCATTGTTCTTGGCCGTTATAAACTGGTTCCGTCTTTCATCAGCATATTTGCGGTCCCGCTTGCGGTAGGCGCAGTACTCATAGTCGTCCATGCCAATGATCTTGCGCCTGTACTTGGGGTTTTTAATGGCATAAGGGTTCGCATACAGGTACCTGTGGATTTTATCAAATACTACCACATCAGCGGGGATATTGTTGAGTATAGATTCATAAAAGTCTTTGGTTCTGCCAATGTACCCTATTGCACAGCATAGCACCACAGGAGCAAAGTCTATTATCCAGAGCAGCTCATTGGTCTGCTGCTCATGCACCAGGAGTTGCAGTGTTACCGGGATGGCTGTCAGCCATGCATGTAAACACGTAGCAACTGCAACAAAAGGCAACCCCAGAAGCATCCCAAATATGTAATATACAAGTTTATTCGAAACGTTTTTTGTCATCCACGATAGTTAAATTTAACGAGCCATCAAAGTGCAAACTATAGTGTAGGTTATACGCGACCGTGAAGCAATAATTCGTTTTGCGAAAGAAGCCCCTGGTCGTTAAGCCCCTGGTCGTTTTCACAAATATTGCGAGAAAACGAGATCAATTTACCACTATACTTAGTAGGTTTTAAAACTTCGCCTTGTACCCCTGTTGAAATAAAGGATGCTGGATATATGGCTTGCCGACACATCAGATCATTAAGCGTCAGTTATAATAAATCAATTCGGAGAACGACTTTTTATCCTGCATTCCTGATGCCCTGCGGAACGAAGGGGAGAACGGATTGAAAACTACTAGTTCTAGTAGGTTTATACTGTAGGCAATAGGTTTTCTTTGCTTCTTATAAATTCAATGCCTTATGCAGCATGAAGACCGCATCACAAAAATAGTTTCAAAACTAAATGCTGGTATTAAGTTTGGACTGTTCGATGATGGTAGCCAATGTTATTTTAGTGATGGCGAAAAAGTAAGATATAGTGAGTTGTGGATTGCATTAAGAAAAATTTATGCATTAGAGGTAAACGCTCATGGCAGAACTATTTCAGAGTTAAGTAATGCTCAGTTTGAGGGTATATTTCGTCATAGTTTCGATAAGCATAAATGGGCCCAAAAAACTGTTTTACCGCATGAAGACAAGCCTGACGTAGGTTATTGAATAAATAATAATTCACACTTCAATGAAATAAGAATCGAATTCTCCAATTTAAGAAGGGGTCAGGTTGATGATTAAATATAGGGGCTGGCCTGTTCTCAGGTTGGCTTTTTTGCCGTTTTGCCCTTGTTGGTCTTCTTCACCAACAATGCCTAAGCAGTAAAAGGCACCAGATAGTTTCTAAACCAAGCTAAACATTTTTTTGGATTTAACTTCCTGCAGTTTCTATCCTTAGCGAAAACTGTACATAGAAGCTGAGGCGGCTACTATAGATACCGGTGCGCAGAAAGAACAAATGCAAAAAGACCTTGACTATTATAAGGGTTTTATTGTTAGCGTATCCAAGAAGCTGGACAATGAAAAATTTGTAGCCAATGCAAAGCCGGAGGTAATAGCAAATGAGCGCAAGAAGAAGGCAGATGCGGTGGATAAGGTAAAGACGCTCGAGGAGAGCCTGTCGCTACTTTAGTAGAGAAAATGATCAGACCTGATTTGGCCTTCGCAACCGTGGAGGCCATTTTATGAAAGCGGATGTACCTACTTAAGTTAGTGGTTTTTATTGTTGTATAGGTGATATTTTTACATTCATTTCGAGATAAAGTTTCATAATTATGTTTAAAGGAACTTATCGTTTGTATAAAGTGTGGTTTGAGGTCGGAAATTATGATCATAAATCGATATTAATATGCTAATTTTATCTGACGTTTATGACAATGCTATGAGGAAAATTGTTTTCTATGTGGGGATAGTTGAGGATGATTTTGGCCTAAGGGACACGCTCGATAGTTTTTTCTCATTGAGGGATGATTTTAAGGTTTTGTTTTCGGCAGGCAAGCTATCTGGTTTGCTGGAAAGTAAAATAGTTTCTAAACTCGATTACCTGATCTTGGACGAGCATCTTGAGGATGGTTCCGGCTCGGCGATGATGGGCCAGCTGATGAAAATTAATCCCGATGTGAAGATAATTTTTATTTCGGGCGATGAGAATAAGCAGTTAATGTTGAGCGTGTTGAGGTCCGGCGCAGCAAGTTTTATATACAAACCGTTCTCATTGCAGGATATTGCAAATTCATTTGTCGGGATCATAGAGAATGGTACTTTTCTAAAGCCTGCGGTGATCACGAGGTTACTGGAAATTATAGGCCATGATGGGTCCACAAAAGAAGGCAGTTGGGTTCAGAAGCTTACAGCAAAAGAAAAATTGGTGGCCGGCTATATTGCCGATGGTAAGACCTATAAAGAAATTGCCCGGCTTTTAAATGTTTCCGTGCACGGGGTTAACCACCACACTAAAAATATTTATGCCAAACTTGGTGTTAGTTCGCGACATCAGTTAGTTAACAAAATTGGCCAAAGAGCGCATATCAGCTAAATTTCCCCGGTTAATTAATGGAAAACATACAATTTAGTTTTGACGATTTTTCCGAGCTTGTCCCATACCATATATGCTTTGACGGCGCCGGAAAGATAACATCGCACGGACTATATCTAAAGCACCTGGCGGGCATAGATACCGGCTTGCAAATATTTGACTTCTTTTCGTGTAAACGAGCGCACAATGACAATCCGGTTTTATCACTACCCGATATTCTCCCTAATGAAACGGTAATACTTACCCTGGCAGGCAACCCTGACATTCACTTGAAAGGGAAATTTGCAACGCTTTTGAACGGTCCGGCAAAATCGGTTTTCATTGGGTCTCCAAATTATAGTTTTCATGGGGAAAATGACACTGATCTGGTTGGCTCATTATACGAAGATAATGTGACGTATAAATCGTTTGCCAACTTTGACCTGGGTTTACTCAGCCTGGAAGATACAGTTAACGAGCTAAAGGATTACGAAAATGTGCTAAGGTTCCCGGACGGTTCCTCAAATATTCGGAAGTATGCTATTACTGTGTCGGACAAAGAAGGACAGGTAGTTTGGTGCAACAAGAATTTTGAAAACCTTTCCGGCAGGAGTTATAAAGAGATAATAGGCAGGCGCCCCAGGGAGGCGATATACGGTAGAAGGTCTGTTTTTATTGATAAGGACTATGTGGATGATAAAATAAAATCGGGCAAACAGTTCTATTTTGAAAATATTGGTTATTCAGTGTTGGGCAGGGAATTTTGGTTTGGTGTGGTCGTGAAGCCAATCTTTAATAAGCAACGGCAGATCGTTGGCAGGGTGCACTTTATGAAGGATATCTCGAAGCGCAAATCCATGGAATTAGCCAACAATGAAAGTGAAAAGCTGATGAGTTTAGCGCTGGAAGCTTCACGGGCAGGGGTCTGGTCGTACGAGATGATAACCCGTGAATTTGTAACTGCCGGGCAATTCCACAAGATCATTGGCATACAACAAAAGGGAAACTTTTTTTTATGTACGTTTCTGAGGATGATGCATCGCGATGATCTGAGAAATCTTTTGTGTAATATCCTGCCCAAACTAACAATAGCGTCACCAGGTTTTGATTTTGAAAGCCGTATTTTGATAAACGGCGCCTATCGTTTTTTCATAAGCAGGGGATTGTGTGTGCAGTGGGACAGCAAAGGCGCACCCTTGAAAATAGTGGGGACACTTCGAGACAGGACCAGTGAACTGGCACATACTTTTGAAATTAGGCAGCAGGAGAAATTCTATCATAATATCCTGGACAAGTTACCTCTGGATATAGCGCTGTTCGATCACGACTACCGCTACTTGTTTGTGAATAGGAATGCGATAAAAAATGATGAGGTAAGAGCCTGGATAATTGGCAAGGACGACTATGAATACGCACGATATAAGGGCTTGGACAGCGCATTTGCCGATGAGCGAAGCGCATTGTTCAGAGCAATCGCGGATACAAAAAAAAGCCACAGTATATTAGAGACGAAAAAAGTGGGTAATGAAAGAAAACACCACCTGCGTGTCCTGACACCTTTACTTAAAGAAGATGGTGACATTGAGTTGATTGTGGCTTATGCCATAGATATCACTTCACAAATTGAGAACGAAAATAAACTAAAACAGCAGGAGGAGCGGGCGAGGAATTTTCTCAATATCACAAAGGATGCCGTATTCTTGTCAGATGCCGATGGTACGATCATTAGCTATAATCCTTCTTTTTTGAAAAAAATAGTTTTTCAGGATAAGCCCGGTGGCCTGGATTTGTTTTCTCTCTTTTCCGCAAAGGCGGGCAAGCAGCTCAAGGTGTCGATCAACGAATTGTTCACGACAGGGCAGCAGCAGAAAGGTGTTTTAAACTTAGGGAAACGATATTTAGAGTATACTTTCATCCTTCAGCTGGGAGATGAAAGGGATAGATTTGTAGGGCGGATGTCAGATATTACAGCGGAGTTGACCAAAGAAAAAAATCTTAAGACATTACTCAAAATTGAATCTGACCTCAATAAGCGAAAGACGCAGTTTATTCATATCACTTCTCATGAGCTGCGCACACCACTTACTGTGATAAGCACTAACTCAGAGCTGCTGGAACTAATGCAAACCTACCCTGAACTCTCTAAGAAAACAAATATTACCACTATTACGCGTAGGATAATAAAAGAAGTAAAGGTGATGGCCGGTATTCTCAACCAATTGATGATGGTGAGTAAAATCGAGCGCGGAGGCCTTGAGCTGGTATCTGTGAATGTAGACGTTAGCAAATACATTTACCATGAGATCGCTCCTTCATTTTTACCTTTTTCTGATGGCCGGGAGCTCGTGATACACGTTAGTGAAAATGTCAGCGAGTGGGAGTTTGATCCTAAGATATTCACGTATGTACTTGTAAATATTATTGGTAATGCTTTCAAATATTCGCCCGGCAAGGCTAGCCCACAGCTTTGTGTATCTGTCGTTGCTGGCGGCCTTGAGTTTAAAATAACAGACTTCGGAATTGGGATTCCGGCCAAAGAAATAAGTTCTATTTTCTCCAATTTCTACAGGGGATCTAATACCGGTGTTATTCAGGGTACTGGCATTGGCCTTATGGTGGCTGAATACGGGATCAAAAAACATAGAGGTGAAGTGAAAATAGAAAGTGAGATCAATGTGGGCTCTACCTTTACCATTACCTTACCCCAAAGATAAATGTCGTGAAGAAGATATTACTTATAGAAGATGATTTTAGTTTAATGGAAACTGTATGCCTTTACTTAGAGGCCAAAGGGCACGACGTCAAAACGGCTTCAACCGGAGAAGCTGCAGTGGATATGGTACGACAGGAAAAGAACTCTTTTGATGTTATCTTGTGCGATATCAACTTACCTGATATTCTCGGGTATGATGTATATAAAATAACAAGAACGATAGGTTATAACGTTTCCAAGTTTATATTTCTAACTGCCTATGCGGATAAGGTGTTCATAGATGATGCAACCCGGCTGGGTGTAGACGGCTACATGACGAAGCCATTTATTTTTGACGATCTTTTGGCATTGATTGACAAGCATACAATTTAGCCGCACAACTTTTACGATAAATATTGATAATTTGATCGCGTAATATTGGTTGCGCTGCTTTCTTATATAAATACATTAATATGTATACTACTAATAGTAGTAGTAGCCAATGTTTTCGCATTCTATACTTTTAATCTCCGGATTTACAACCGGAATATTTATTGGTACCTGAGCAAATGCCGTATCAGGATAATATTCATCTACTAAGGATGAAAATGATTTGATGGAAAATGGCTCTGTTAATGATCGGCAGCCAATTTCTATTTGAACCCTCGGCTTAATATAGCCGGGTGTTTCAATGACG
>CAIRZD010000304.1 GCA_903882965.1 uncultured Bacteroidota bacterium | reverse complement strand
TTTCGAGCGGAAGACGAGACTCGAACCCGCGACCCCGACCTTGGCAAGGTCGTGCTCTACCAACTGAGCTACTTCCGCTTGTATTTAAGAACTTTTGGGAGTGCAAATATAGGGGGCAGATTTATAAAAAACAAACTACCGGACGTAAAAAAATAATTGATATGCCAAAGGCAGGAAAAATACCCAAATGAAAATTGATTGCAACAAAACAATATCTCCTAAAAATCCATTAACAGGTATTACTTTTGGTATAGTATGGCCACAACTCCTTTTATATCACTGGTGAAAAAAGACTTGCTTATGGAGTGGCGGCAGAAGCATACTTTGTTTGGTGTGCTCCTGTATGTTGGTGCTACTGTGTTTGTTGTATATATGATGAGCGGCCAGCCTGAAGCGCGTACGTGGAATGCTCTTTTTTGGCTTACACAATTGTTTGTAGCTGTAAACTCTGTGGCTAAAAGCTTTTTGCAGGAGCATCCAAACCGTTTTCGTTATTACTTCACGCTTGTAAAACCCACTACATTTTTACTTGCTAAAATGAGCTATAGCATAATACTTATGTGTATAATGAGCCTTGTAAGCTTGTTTTTATACTATATAATGCTTGGCTGGCCGTTGGAGCAAAGTGCTTTATTTATCATTATCACCCTTGTAGGTAGTATTAGCTTATCAGCTGTATTCACATTTTTATCAGCAATAGCGGCTCGGGCACAGCAAAACTCGGCGCTAATGGCTATACTGGGTTTCCCGCTGGTGACCCCGGTACTTATGATATTGAGCAAGCTGGCTATTAAAGCTTTAGAACCTGTTTATATGCCTGGCTGGTGGGGGCTGGCATTGGTGCTTGTATCACTTGATATACTGATCATTATTCTTGGGGTGATCTTATTCCCGTTTTTATGGCAGGAATAACTTATACAGCCTTTAAATTATTTTGTTGTATTTTTTTAAAAATATTTTCATTTGATTGATAGAATTACTATATTTGTCATTAAACTAAAACAAACTAAAAGGTTATGAAAAAATTCTTCGTATTCGCATTACTTGCAGTAGGTATCGCAGGCACAACTTCTACTTTCGCACAAGAGAAGAAAGCTGAAAAGAAAGAAACTAAAATGGATAAGAAAGAAGACAAAGGCAAAACTAAAAAAGCCGATAAGAAAGACAGCAAAATGGATAAGAAAGAAGTAAAAGGTAAATAATATCCAGACTATATTTGAACGGCTACCCTGAGTATTCAGAGTAGCCGTTTTATTTTTAAGTAATTGTTGGGTATTAATTAGTGTTGATGTAGTGTTGAATAATCAAGGGTATTATTATTTAATACTTCCAAATATTACGCTTATAATTAATAATTTCTTTTTCTATACGTTCTGCTTCCTGTTGTTGCTTTTCAGGATCAGTAGGGTATTTATCCTTTATACGGAGATCGGCGGGGTTTGATTCTTTTACTATTACTGTTTTGAAATTGCGCTGGCTGAAGAGGTCGTCGTAGCTCTCATCGTATATATCCCTTTGGGGGTCAATAACTTCTTTTGCAGCAAATAAGTTACGGCACTGCGGGAAGTATAACCAGAAGGGATGCTGCTCCGCAATGAATTCTCCTGCGCTTGATTTTAATTTTCTAACCGGCGCCAATGCTATTATCTGTGTAACGACCCTGCCTCTTGTTTTATCAAAGAATATATCTTCCTTGATCTCGAATTTTGTAACGGAATCGGCATTAAATTCATTAAATACAGTTTTTGTGCCGGTTTGCTCACCGGTTACGGAATCGAATAATGGTACAATAGCACTATCTGTAAATACCTTCATAACCTTCCTGTAATTGAGCTGGCTTTTAAAACCTTCGTCGGCATAGGGTACGAGCCTGTTGGTTCTGATCGCATCCATGATCTGTTGCATAATTGTTTCGCCAGGTGTAGCGAAAATCCTGTTTATTGAGTCTGTGAGGTCGATATCTCTCCATATACGCTTATAAAACCTGATATTAGCTTTATTTATTTTGGGATATGCGAATGGTTTTGAACCATTCAGTATTGCCACTTTGTAGAATCCATTAACCGGCTTGCTGTTTTCCAGATTATAATCGATAGCATTAGAAGTATCAGCTACAAGTGAATCAAACATGTGAGTGGTATCAGCAGCAGGTACCGGCTCAGTATCAGGGGTAGTCTGAGCATGGGCGCCAAAGCTAATGGTGAGCAGCAAAAACGCAATAATGATTTTCATCATATTATAAATATCTATTATGTATTAGACCGTTTATGAGCTACAAGATAGAGAAGCTAGCTAAAAGGTACAAATTTTTTTTTATAACAGTATGTGAATAGCGTTATAAATGTCGATGCTAAATCAATTGAAATATAATGATGAGGTAATGAGCTGCTCTGCTTAGTGAAGTCTGTTGAGAGGTCGTGAGATTATTGAGGGTAATGATTATTTTAGCCTCAATGAGAAAGTTGCTTCGTCACAGCTTTCGCACCAAGCTATACAGTGCTCCGCGCAATGACGATGTATATGCTCTTAATGTCAATTCATATCCATTATACTTAAAATAATTTTAGTTGGTTACCAGATTTTGGCGGTTGGGCTTTTCCGAATACCGTGCGGCCGCCATATTTCCAGGAATCATTGCGCTCGCGTTCTATCAGTTGTTCAAAGTTGTTATTGGGTTGAAAATCCTTTTCGAGTTGTTGTGCGGCTTTGGATAGGTTTTTTATGGCTTCATTTTTCTCTGTGTTGCCAAGTTTGGCGCGTTGTACGGCATTTTGCAGGGTTTGAATGGCTTCATCATAAACCATTGTAGGCACAGGGAATGGGTGGCCATCCTTGCCGCCATGCGCAAATGAGAAACGTGCGGGATCATCAAACCGTGATGGGGTGCCGTGTATGACCTCGCTTACCAATACCAGCGATTGCAGGGTGCGCGGGCCGAGGCCCTCGAGAAGCAGCAGGGATTCCATATCGAGATGCTCTTTTTCATATGCTACCGCGAGTACTGCGCCGAGGCGCTTGAGGTCTACATCTTTAGCCTTCACATCGTGGTGGGATGGCATGGTAAGCTTCTTGATTTCAGGTAACAACTTTTCCGGGTTTTCGTGGGCCAGTTGCAGGATGCCGGTGCGGGTGGTGCCGGCATCTTTGTCGGTGATGTTTATGATACGGCCCTGGTTTTTGCCATAGATGAATGTGTGCGGCTCCTCTATAAATGAGGAGAGGGTGGGTGAGTGCCAGTGGTAGCGGCGGGCCATGCCGTTGGCGCCGTTCATGCCTTGCTGTATCACGGCCCAGTCGCCATCGGAGCTGAGGACGAATGAGTGGAGGTATAGCTGGTAGCCATCCTGTATGGCTGTATTGTCTACCTTGGCAGATAGCTTGCTGCTGCGCACTAGCAGATCGCCATTGAGGCCGGTATTATGGGCTATGCGCATAAGCTCGGAAGGTGTTTCTTTTGAGTACTTGCCCTTGCCGCCACATATATAGATACCAAGATCTTTGGAGCGCTCATTGACGGAGCGCTTGAGGGCGCCCATTACGGAGGTGGTGATGCCGGATGAATGCCAGTCCATGCCCAGCACGCAGCCGAGGGCCTGGAACCAGAACGGATCGCTGAGGCGCTGCAGCACTGCTGCACGGCCATATTCCTGAATAATGGACTCAACAATGGCTACGCCCATTTTGCTCATACGCTGGTAGAGCCAGGGAGGTACCTGGCCGTAGTGTAAAGGCATATCTGCATAGGAGCGGCTCATTTTAAAATTAAAAATTAAAAATCCACATTCCAAATTCCAGTAAGGAAATTTCAAAATGTAAGTTACGGATTATCGCAGTTGGCGGGTGTAATGGGTTGAAATTTGTGGATAAGTTATTTGTGGGTGGCTGGTGTTGAAATTGATAGAAAGAGTAGCGGGAAGAAGTGCTTTAAGAAATAGAGTTGGAGCAAGGTGGTAAATTGGGGATACAGGTGTTGCTTTTGTGGATGATTGATGTTGGTGAATTGTGTGCAAGGCAATAGCGTGGAGTGCGGTGCATAGTTGATATTTGGTTGGTGGAGGGCGACAATGAGGTGGGAGAATGTCGCGAAAATGCCGCGAAATGTCACTTTTGTGTAACAGGGCGGTAAATTAAACCTCAGGTTAGTCGAGATTAACTGATTTACTGTTTTGCCGTTTTGAATAAAAAGGGAAGTTATATTGTTTTGTGTTATGAAGTGGGGGAGTGTATATACCTTTTTTGGGGGGACTGTGGGGACAGGGGATTACAAATCTGAAAGAGATTGGTGGTGGTTTGCAAACATACTTGTTTCAAGGTATATTTGGGTAATGAATGACAAAGAAAAATTTGCAATACTCAAATTTATTCAGATGTGGGAACGTTCTATGGGATTGCACCGTGCCGATATACTAAGTCATATGATGAGTATGATGATTCCACTTGATTCTGCTAATGCTTGTCTGGAAACATTAATAACTGATGACTTGATAGAGCAAAGCAGAATGACATCATTATTTATATTGACCCCGAAAGCAACTTTGTGGATTCGAGATAACGACCCTTCAAATATAAACAGGCTTGAATACCTGAAATTTGCACATAAAGTCGCCAATACTAATATATCTAAAGAAAAACCATCTGGTAAAATCAACTGGACAAAATGGGGTACTATTTTAACGGCAATTGGTATTATAGTTGCGATTTGGCTGGCTAAGTGTTCTTCTTTGGAGAAAACACCAAATACAGAGAATATTAAAACTATCACTGGAAATAAAGATATTTCTGCTGATAAATATTTGTTTACTGGCTTTGTTATTGATTCCAAAAATGGACAATCTATAAGTGACGCAAATGTTACTTTTAAAATTGTGAATAATGGACGTGAGTATAAAACAAAAACTGATTCTGCGGGGTATTTCTTATTAGAACCAAAATTGGATGGGAACTATAATATTGATCTGACTGCGGTAGCGGCAAATTATAAACAAGGTAAAGGAATCATACAATACAACGCCGTCAATCGTATGTTTTTGTGTAAAATTTTATTGGAAAAAAATAATAAATAGGAGTTCAGACTCAGTCGATTAGTTAAAAATATTTTTGACGTAATTTTTCTACTTTTCGCATATGTGAAGAAAGCTAAAGTATTGCTGGGCTCGATTTTTCCCACATTGTTTTAAAACTTTTTACAGTTTCATGGGTAAGAGTACTACCATTTTTATTATTTATCCTAAAAGTTGGCCGATCGGCTGCAGTCGAAAACGGGACTAATATTTCGTACCTAACCCATACATTTGTTTTTGACTCTGGATTGCCTATCATTAAACTGCTAGGTAAAATTCCCTCATACCATCTGATTTCTACTTTAGGAAATTGTCTAAATAACAATTCAATGAGGTGACGTATATCTTGTTGCATCCGATCGAGTTCTTGATTAAATAACTTACACATGTCAGCGTAACTATCATGCTTAGGATGCGGGAGCAAAAGCTTCACTTTTTTTCGATCAAAAAAATATTTGTGTAAGGGAGTCGCATTGGTAACACTGCCAGAAAAAAATTGAAGCCATAACTCGTCAGTGTTTTCTAATTGACTCTCAAGAGGAGGCAATTCAGACCTATTTTGATAAAACAAAATAGGATCAGTCGATGGTTTCGAGTTAGTCTTGTCCAATTCACCTTGCAAAATGTCAATTTGCTTACGTAGGTCCAAAATTTCATTCATAGTATCCTCACTTGGCAAGTAACTTGCTTTAACCCAACCATCTCTAGGTTTTTCTTTAATCAATTTCACTAGACTTTTACTTACTTGAGACCCCAAATCGTCTGGGTTTGTCCACTGTTTAACCATCTTTTTTTGAACAAACGACTTGAAATCATCCAACTTAGCTTTAAGAATGGTGTCGGTTTCTGATTTGCTCGGTGTTATTGAGCCAGAGTCTCCATGAACAAATCCAATTATTGGTATTTTTTTAGTCAAGGCATACTCGTATTCCATCCGCGTATAACTAACGCCGTTTTCATTAATTGATCCATATCGACCTCCAACTATCACTATGTAATAATCACAGTCGTCAATTAACCTCTTTATTAAAGTCCATTGGTCATCATCAGCTGCAGGAAACAATTCCATACCAACAGGAATGCAATCAAGCTCAAGCAATGTTTGCATAACTTGCCGTCTCTCCTCTATAAGATCTAAATAGGTTGAACTAACAAACACCTGATATTTCTTTTCCATTAGTGCTTTACTTGCTCACAATATTAATTAAATATTCCTATGCATACACCAATTTCCTTTACCGAGAATTTTTAACCGAGCTTTTAAAATGGTTAAAACATAAAAAAACCGGCTCAGGTAGGTGGCACTCACGCCGGTGTGTAGGTTGTGGAGTATGTACTACAAATATTTCATTCTTACGGGTAATAACACGAGAACTCATATACAAGCCAAATAGGCCTTGTTCGCAACGGTTTGTACGCAGCTCGCTATAACATGGGACTCAGGAAAATTCGAAATAAAATCCACTATTATGAGGATTTTACTTTTCCAGTAAACCCTATGGTACTCGTACCTATACCGATTTTTGTTATTAGTTTCCATTAGCCTGACAGGCTTAAAGTTGATTAGCCTTAGTTTTTTGTACCCCTTTTATACCAAACAAACTTATTTTACGCCTGTTTCTTAGGTGGCAATGCAAATGCTACTGCATCATGCTGGAAAGCGGCGGCATTGTGGGAACCGTCGCAAAATGGTTTGTTCTTTGATTGGCCGCATCTGCAAAGCCCTATTACTTCCCTGCCTGCCAGATCGTATACGCCGCCGGAGCGGTCTGTTATTTCAAAATCGCCTTCTACTTTTATAGATCCGTTAGCGTTTATAGTAATTTTAGTTGCAGCCATTGTGGTTATTTTGGTGCAATTATAGTGTATTCTATTTACTAATGGTGGTGTTTTATTAAGGTGGTGCATCTATGTATTTTATTGTTTATTTATAATCTCCCCCTTATTTTCCCCTATGTATAGATTATGGTATTTACTACGCTTATTGTACATTCGCACCCAAAATATACACAATAACATGAATTTAAGACATGCAATAATAGCCGGTGTTGGGGTATTGACCCTGGCAGGCGGTGCAAATTCACAAGCGCAGGATATGACGGGCCGCAAGCTACTGGATCCTGCGAATATGAATATGAATGTGAAACCGGGGGACAACTTTTTCCAGTATGCCAATGGCACTTGGCTGGAGAAAAACCCGATACCAGCTACCGAAACACGCTGGGGCAGTTTTAGCGAACTGGTAGAAAATAACTACAAGGCGCTGCACACTTTGCTGGATGCCGCAGCTGCTAATAAGGGCGCCGCGAAAGGCAGCAAGGAGCAGAAGGTAGGCGATTTTTACCGTACAGGTATGGATAGCGCTACAATAGAAAAAGCGGGCATGAAGCCACTGGAAGGTGTGCTGTCGCGGATAAAGAATGTAAAAGATACCAAGGGCCTTATAGACGAGATAGCACGGGAGCATACAGAAGGCGTGGGTACGCTGTTCGGCTTCGGGATATCGCCGGATGATAAGAATGTAAGTAAGGAAATCTGCCAGTTCGGGCAGGGTGGCCTGGGCTTGCCGGACAGGGATTATTATTTTGACAAGGATGCAAGGACTACCAAGATCCGCGACGCATACCAGCAGTACCTGCCTAAAATGCTGATGCTGATGGGCGAAGACGAGGCTACCGCTAAAACAGATGCGCAAAACATCTTTAACCTGGAAACTGCTCTTGCAGCGGCTTCTATGACGCGTGTGGAAAGCCGTGATCCTTATAAGCTATATAATAAGTATGACCTTGCCGGTATCAACAAAGTGACTCCGGGACTGGATTGGAAAGTATTGTTTGCCGACCTGAAAGTAAAAGGACAGGATAGTGTGATAGTGGGTATGCCAAAATTCTTTGAAGAAGTGGCCAAGCAGCTGAGCGCAACACCACTGGCAACGTGGAAAAAATACCTGGAATTTCATCTTGTAAACAGCACGGCATCATTCCTGAGCAGCAATTTTGATAATGCACGTTTTGATTTTTATGGCAGAACATTGCGTGGGCAGCAGGCTCAAAAGCCACGCTGGAAGCGCGTATTGCAGATCACAGACGGTAGCATAGGCGAATTGCTGGGGCAGCTGTATGTAGACAAGAACTTTAAACCAGAGGCTAAACGCCGTATGCTGGAACTGGTGAATAACCTGCAAAGCACTTACTCTGACCGTATAGACAACCTCGACTGGATGACATCTGCAACAAAGATGAAGGCCAAAGTGAAGTTGAATGCGTTTATGAAAAAGATAGGCTATCCTGATAAGTGGAAAGACTATAGCGCACTGACGATTGTGAATAACGACTACCTGAAAAACATTATGGCTGCAAATGCATGGAGCTATAATTATGAACTTAAAAAACTGGGCAAACCTGTAGACCGCACTGAGTGGGGCATGACACCTCCTACGGTGAATGCATACTACAACCCTGCATTTAATGAGATCGTATTCCCGGCAGGTATATTGCAATATCCATTCTTTGATGAGCATGCTGATGATGCGGTGAATTATGGTGGTATAGGTGCTGTAATAGGCCATGAAATGACGCATGGTTTTGATGACCAGGGCCGTTTGTATAATGCGCAGGGCAATCTAAGCAACTGGTGGACTCCTGAAGATTCTACCAACTTTACAGTGAAGGCGAATATGGTTGTAGACCAGTTCAATAAAATAATAGTGATAGATACCAACCATGCAAACGGAAGCCTTACAGAAGGTGAAAACCTTGCCGACCTTGGTGGGATAAACATCGCCTATGAAGCATTTAAAAAGACAAAGCAAGGCAAAAGCAATGATAAGATAGATGGCCTTACAGGTGATCAGCGTTTCTTCCTGAGCTGGGCACAGGTATGGCGTGCAAATACACGTCCGGAAGAGATCGCATCACGTTTGAAGACCGATCCGCACTCACCAAGTGAATTACGTTGCAATGTGCCGCCAAGCAATATGGAAGCATGGTACAAAGCATTTGACGTGAAACCGGGAGATAAATTATACCGCCCTGAAAATGAAAGGGCAAGAGTTTGGTAAAGATTGTTTGTGGTGATTTTTTGAATAATGCCCCCGAGAATTCGGGGGCATTATTATTTATAATTGCCCTGTTTACAATCAGGTTTATAAATTGTATTTTAAGATTTGTTTATTGTACTTTTGCCGCCCTAAGTAAATATTATATGCAAATAAGAAGCACACTTTTCATAGCAGCCGCAGCATTATTGTCGGTAAGTGCGTGTAAACAATCCGGTACAAAAACAACCGGCAATACAGCCGCGATCAAACTGCTGGACCCTAAGAATATGGATACTACGGTGCATCCGGGAGATAATTTTTTCCAGTATGCAAATGGTACATGGATGAAGAATAACCCGATACCGAAAGAAGAATCATCGTGGGGAAGTTTTAATGAAGTGTATGAGAATAATAATAAAGCATTGCATGCTATACTGGACTCTGTGGCAGCGATAGGTAACGCCCCCAAGGGGAGTGCTGCGCAAAAAGTAGGCGATCTGTACCGCAGTGGTATGGACAGCATCACGATCAATAAAATAGGCCTTGTACCGCTCAATGACCTCACATCGCGCATCAATAATATTACTGATGCCGCAGGTGTGCTGGAAACAGTGACCTGGTTGCATACACAGGGTATTGGTACGCTATTCAGCTTTGGGGTATCGCCGGATGATAAAAATGTGAATAAGGAGATATGCCAATTCGGGCAAGGTGGCCTGGGTATGGAAGGGCGCGAATATTATTTCGATAAAGATGCACGTACTACCAAAATAAGAGACGCTTACCAGAAGTATATTCACACTATGCTACTGCTGATAGGTGAAGACAAGATCACAGCAGATAAGGATGCCGCAGATATTTATCACCTGGAGCTTATGCTGGCTGGCGCATCACTTACGCATGAAGAAATGCGCGACCCTTACAAACTGTATAATAAATTCACTATTGAGGATATCAATAAATTGACCCCGGGGCTTGATTGGAAAATGCTGTTGACTAACCTGAAAGTTACTGGCCAGGATACAATACTTGTAGGAGAGCCGAAGTTTTTTGCAGAACTGGCTAAGGATATTAAAACGGTACCGGTTGATACCTGGAAAAAATACCTGAAATTTCACCTGGTAAACAGTATGGCTTCTTACCTGGGTAGCGAATATGATACAACCCAATTTAATTTTTATGGCAAAACTGTTTACGGGCAGGAAGCACAACGGCCTCGCTGGAAGCGTATTGCGGGCGTAGTTGATGGCTCGGTGGGCGATCTGCTGGGGCAGATATATGTGGGCAGGTATTTTAAGCCGGAAGCTAAGAAGCGTATGGTGGAACTGGTGAATAACTTACAGCAAGCTTATACCGAAAGGATAAACCAACTGGACTGGATGAGCGATAGCACGAAGAGAAAAGCGCTTACCAAACTAAATGCATTTACAAAGAAAATAGGATACCCTGATAAGTGGAAAGATTACAGCTCGCTTACGATTACCGGCACTGATTATCTGAAAAATATACTGGCTGCGGATGTATGGGAGTATAATTACGAACTTGCCAAACTGGGCAAACCGGTTGATAAAACAGAGTGGGGTATGACACCACCTACAGTAAATGCTTATTACAACCCTGCATTTAATGAGATCGTTTTCCCGGCGGGTATATTGCAATATCCGTTCTTTGATGCTGATGCCGATGATGCGGTGAATTATGGCGGCATAGGTGCGGTAATAGGTCATGAGATGACCCATGGTTTTGACGACCAGGGAAGATTGTATAATGCGGCAGGTAATCTAAGCAACTGGTGGAGTTCAGGCGACTCGGCTAATTTTACTAATAAAGCGAATATGGTGGTAAGCCAGTTCAATAAAATTGTAGTGATAGACACCATTCATGCAAACGGGCGGCTTACAGAAGGAGAGAACCTGGCTGACCTGGGCGGAATAAATATTGCATATGAGGCATTCAAAAAAACAAAGCAGGGACAGGGCAACGAAAAGATAGATGGTTTTACACCTGACCAGCGTTTCTTTTTAAGTTGGGCACAGGTATGGCGCACCAACCAGCGGCCCGAGGCACTTGCCGCCCAAACTAAAAGTGACCCGCATGCTCCTGCATTGCTACGGGTTAATGTGCCGATCACCAATATGGCTGCATGGTATAAAGCATTTGACATAAAACCTACGGATAAATTATACAAGCCAGAAAACGAGCGTGCGCGGGTCTGGTAGGCCAAGTCATAATGCATTTAGCCCTTTTTTCTACACTGCCATTCACTATGGCGTATGCATATTATTTTTACAGATTCTAATAATATTAATTTATTATTTACCAACCTTTATTAACAAATAATGGTCTATTAATAATCAGGGTATATATATGCCCTGTTTTTTTATACGCCCTGTCTTTTATTAACAACATGTAAATTTCTGCTTTTTGTGTTTACGGAAATATTACTTAGATTTAACACAGATTATATAAACTAGTTAAGACATGCGTTATAAACTACTCCTTTTTGTTTTGTTTGTATCTTTTACGGGTCGTAATTTACTTGCGCAGACTTCAGGCACAAGTATATTTTTCCCGGGTCATTGGCTGGAGATCGGCCAGGCTAAGAATGGTTCTTTCGGCCCCGGCCCGGCTCCGGGTGGTTATTTCCCGTATACGGGCACTAACCTTGCAAGTGTTTATAATGTGGGGCATACCACATGGAGCCCCGGCACTGTGACTGCCTTTGTAGGTGATTTCACTTATCCCGGCACTCCGTTTGAAGGTTGGAGCATGCAGGCCAATGGTACACGCAGCGATGCTTTTTATACAGATGGTGGCTCTACAGGTACTTCTTTTACAGGAGGCCTTACAGGAGCTAATGTTGCTTACAGTAATCTTCCCGGTCCGGTTTTTTGTGGTGCACCTACTGAGCGCAGGCTTATAGGTAACTGGGCGGGTGCTGCAAGCGGGCTTACTATACATACTCAGACTCGTGTAGATACTAATGCATCGTGGGTAGTAATGACCACCTCATTTATCAACAATACTGCAGCTTCTATTCCAGGGGTATATTTTTGGCGTACTGCTGATCCGGATAATGATGAAACCTATTCAGGTAATTTCGCAACTAACAATTTTATAACCCACCAGAATGAGACGCTGGACCATCCTGTAATGGTAAGCTCTTATGGTACGGTTTATAACCAGGCTTATATGGCGCTTGCAACAAAAGATTGTCGTGCAAAAGCAATGATCTATGAATCATGGTCGCCATATCCGGCGGCTGGTGGGCTGGATCAGGTATATGCAGGTACAGCAGGTTTTCTTGGCACTACTTATTATGGATTAAATTCAGAGACAGCAGACCAGGATATAGCTATAGGACTTATATACAGCCTTGGCACAATTGCTGCAGGCGATAGTGCTGTTATTTCTTATGCATATATTTACAACAGTACTACGGGCATAGACAGCGCTTTTCCCGAGCCAAAGCTTTATGTGAATTGTGTGCCGATAGCTCCATCAGGAGCAGCACCTGCACCAACTTACGATACTTTTAATGTATGCTTATATCCCGGCATGACAACGTTGCCGGTAAACATACTTTACGGTGATGATAAATGCTGGTATGGCAGCACATGGACATGGTCGCCCGCCGTTGGCCTGGCATCTGTTACCGGCGTGAACAATCTGATCACCACTACTGCATTGCCCCCAATCATTACTTATACTATTACAGGTACTAACCCGGCTTTCTGTGCTGCAAGAACTATGTATCTTACTGTGCATACTTGTAATGGCGCTACTGTTAACAGCCCGTGCCTGGGTGATTCTCTGATGTTTAACGCACCCGGAGATTCTACCGGTGCTACTTATGTATGGGTAGGGCCAAACTCTTACACTACTACAGTTGCTACTACACAAAGCTTTACAGTATACCCATCTGTATGGGCTGATACCGGCACTTATAAGGTGATCAAAACAGTAGGGGGGATACATGATACATCAACTACGATCGTAATAATACATCCTAAGCCTACGGTTACTGCCAGCAGCAACTCGCCTTTCTGTAGTACCATAACCAACACACTTACGTTAACCTCGACTACCAGTGTACCTGTTTCCACTTATGCATGGACCGGACCTGTAGGATTTATTTCAAATGTACAAAACCCAGTTGATCCTACTTTTACAGCAGCGGATGCGGGTACTTATACGGTTATTGTAACTACCTCATTTGGTTGTAAGGATACGGCTACTACCAATGTAGCGGTATTCCCGCCTCCTGGTGTGCCTACTGTAACAGAACCGGCTACCTATTGTTATGACGCAACACCTGTGCCATTCCATGTAGACTCTGCTGCAGGCGCTACTGTATACTGGTATATGTCGGCGGCCGGAGGTATTGGTACCATTGCGATACCGAGCATTAATACCCTTACACCCGGAACCTTTACATTCTATTATAACCAAACAATTGGTTTATGCGCAAGCGCTATAGACTCGATCACAGTGGTTGTATATCCGGAAATAATTCCGGGCATAGGCACTCCGGTTTATCATCTGGGTTGTACGCAGGATACTGTTTATTTTACCAATGATACTGCAGGGGATCATGCAAACTCTTATCTCTGGAATTTCGGAGATGGATCAACAAGTACTTCGGTTGACCCAATGCATATCTATTTAACACAAAATGCATGGACCGTAACCCTTATTGATTATTTTGCTGGTTGCTCAAAGAGTACAACGATCAGTGTTAATACCAAGCATACTGTGAATGCTGTATTCCATGCCGACTTTGATACGGTTTGCTTCAACCCCGGACCAGCATCGAGCGTTATGGTTGATAACTCTACTGCAACGGTGCAGGGTGGGGCTGGCCAGATCAATACCTATGCATGGACGGTTAACGGTGGCAGTGTCTCTGTTTTACCTATCCGCACACCTGTTATCACATTCCCAACCCCGGGTACATATGGTGTTACTTTGCTTATCACAGATAGCATTGGTTGTACAAGCACCTGGAGTGAGGATGTATATGTACTTGGTATAAATATCAATTCATGGCATGATACATCGCTGTGTATGAGACAGCCTCTGCCATTGAACAATACAGAATCAAATAATCTTGGCTTAGTTGATTATACATATGCCTGGGCACCTGCAGATGGCCATCTGAGCAGTGATACAGCACATGTGCCATATTTCAATGCGGGCTATAATACATACACTTATGTGCTCACTGCTTCATTAGCAGTGCCATCGGGTAATGTTTGTTTCGAGAAAGATACCATGGTAATACATGTGATCATACCTGCACAGTTGCAGAATGTAACCACAAACACATCCATTACTTATGGCAGCAGCATTCAGTTGAATGCCGATAATGAAGTGTATTACTGGTGGGCACCTGATAACGGAACACTCAATAATCCGAATATCAATAACCCTATTGCAACGCCTGATACCACAACTACTTATACTATAATTGGTATGGATAAATTCGGTTGTACAGATACCGCATTTGTTGTAGTACATGTAGACAGCACCATGAATGAATGGATACCAACCGGGTTTACACCTAATAATGACGGGCTCAATGATTACTTCCATCCGGTAGGATTGAAGTTCCAGAACCTGGTAGATTTCAGGGTGTATAACAGGTGGGGCCAGGTGGTATTCTATACCAGCGATGCAAACAGCAAAGGATGGGACGGAACCTTTAACGGTGTGCCGCAGGATATGGGTGTATACTTCTATACTATCATAGTGGGCAGGCCCGGTGGCATTGGAGCGGATATCATTTATAAAGGGGATGTAACGCTGATCCGGTAGGGTCGGGGATGAACTATATAATTGCTTTAATGAGATCCCCTGCGGTTGGCAGGGGATCTTTTTTTAAGTATCTTTTGTGTTCTTATTTGTTGCCAATCGTGGATGTTTAAAACCCAAGATCAGTAAACATCACTCAAATATTTTTCGTATATTTATATCGTGAAAACTAAAGAAATAAAAATAAAAGATAAAAAGATTGTAAGAGAAGAGATATTGCAGTCTGCGATAGCTTCTTTTCGCATTGAAGGAATAAAGATCTCTAAAGAAATGGCATTGGCAACACTTAAAAAGGTAGAATTTAGTCTGGGAAAATAAGCCGGATTATCTCTTCCATTTTTATATAATTCTTACCTGCCGATAACTGAACTGCCGATACATAAACATCAAATTCTTTTTCAGTGATCAATTGAAATTTCAATGCATCATACCCTTGTTTTCGGCACATAATATTTGCCAGGATTCTTGCAGTACGGCCATTCCCTTCACGAAATGGATGGATAAAAAGAAGTTCACCATGTACGCGTGCAACATCTTTTATCAGTTCATCTTTATTTAAGTATTTATTTGGAAAAGTTCTGAGACATAATGTAGTTTAAAATTTTTTACCGAATTTTTAGCTTAAGTGTTAAGGTTAGGGACAGTTAATGGACTTTTAGTCGATCATCTAGAATTATTATTATTTCACACGTGTCGACGTCAAGAGACTTAAATATAAAGTCCCGAAGGCCTTCGTATGTCCAACAAGTTTCTCTTGAAAATGATACTAAGAGTATTGAAAGCTTGAGTAATTTATTTGAAACGAAATAACAAATTTAAAGACTTTTAAACCGTTTTTTCAATTG
>CAIRZD010000303.1 GCA_903882965.1 uncultured Bacteroidota bacterium | reverse complement strand
TATTCTTCGGGGAGGCGAATTCGTATATCAAATGTTCTGGCCCCCTCGTATAGCGTTGAAGCGGCTTGCCCGCCAATAGCCATTGCAACGACCGCATTGGCATCGGCAGTAGCAACCCCGTAAATGGCCATTTTTTGTTGGTCAAGGTTTACGTCCAGTTCCGGTTGGCCTATGTTGTGGATGACCCCGAGGTCGGTAATGCCTTTTATGTTTCTCAAAATATTATATACCTCATTCACTTTGTCTTCCATGTAATTAAGTGAGTCGCCATATACCTTTACACAGATGGATCCTTTCACGCCCGATACTGCTTCTTCCACATTGTCCATGATAGGTTGTGAAAAGTTAAGTTCCGCTCCGGGTATTACAGATAGCTTATCATTCATTTGCTGGATCAGCTCATCTTTGCTGATCTTTGGTTTCCAGTCGTCTTCAGGGTAGAGCATAACAGAAAACTCATTGTTGTAAAAGCCTGCCACATCAGTGCCATCATCCGGGCGGCCTGTTTGCGATACTGCATATTTTACTTGTGGGAAACCCATTAACGTTTTTCGGACCTGTGTGGAAACCTCGACTGATTTCTCCAAAGAAATACTATAAGGGGTTTGTACTCTCAGCCATATAGAACCTTCATTGAGCTCAGGTAAAAATTCCGAACCTAAAAACTTAAATGAAAATAACCCCAAAACCATAATGCAAATGGATACTGGAATAACAATTTTCTTATGCCTGTATGCAAGGGTAAAGCCATTTATCATAAAGCCTGTAAGGTGATGTACGAATGGGTTATGGCGTTCATGAACGTTCTTTTTAAGTAGGATGCTGATGAGAACAGGCACCAAAGTGAGTGTGGTTATCAAGGCCCCTGCCAATGCAAACCCGAGCGTATATGCAAGCGGCGAGAACATTTTGCCTTCTACTTTTTCAAATGCAAAAATAGGTAGCAGCCCGGTAATGATAATGAGTTTAGCAAAGAAGATAGCCTTGCCAAGTTGTGCGCCATTTTTCTTGATCATGCCGTATTTAACAAGTTTATTAAAGCGCCCCATGCCTACCTCATTGGCCTTATGGTCGAGAATAACAAACATGCCCTCAACCATCACAACAGCACCATCAATAATAATGCCAAAATCTACTGCACCAAGTGAAAGAAGATTGGCAGACATACCCATTAGATGCAAGCAAATAAAAGCAAACAGCAGAGCTAATGGTATTATGATGGAAACAATGAGTGTGGTGCGCCAGTTGAACATAAATAACGATACTAATAATGTTACCAGTATTATTCCTTCGGCAAGGTTGTGTGTAACGGTGTGTGTGGCATATTCAATGAGGTCAGACCGGTCGTAGTATGGAACAATGCGGGTATCCCGTGGCAAAATGCCGTTATTTAGTTTTTCCACTTTGGCCTTTATTGCCTCGACCACTTCAGTGGGGTTAGCTCCTTTACGCATTACTACGATAGCTTCAACTACATCGGGCTCGTCAGTAACTATCCGATTTCCAGTTGAGTCTACCAACCCATTTGAGCGGGCTACCCACCCAAGGCGAGGTAAATTAGATATTTTCACCTGTGCCACGTCTTTTACCAGAACAGGAACACCATTTGTATTGTTGATGACGATGTTTGCGATCTCATTGATATCATTGAGCAATCCGATACCACGCACCACGAATGCCTGGTTATTTTGGACAAGCATATCACCACCAATATTGATATTCGTTTTTTGAACAGCAGTATATACATCCAGCGCAGTAATGCCGAGGGAAGTTAACTTGCCGGGGTCAACTTGTATCTCATAAGTTTTTGTTTTTCCACCAAAGCTATTAATATCACCTACCCCGGGTACAGAACGTAATTGACGGTCAACAACCCAGTCCTGCATTGTTTTCAGCTCTCTGACATCCCGAACATTGCTTTCCAATGTATAGCGATATATTTCACCGGTTGGGCCTGTGGGTGGTTGTACAGAAGGCTGTATATTAGGTGGAAGCGTGGCATTTTGTAATAGATTCATTACTTGCTGGCGGGCTTCGGGATCTTTTACATCATCATCAAAAATGAGCTTAACATAGGATAGCCCGAATATACTTGTGCTTCGCAGGCTCACTTTCCGCTGCACGGGGTTCATTGCTACTTCTATGGGAATGGTAATAAATTTTTCCACCTCTTCGGCGCTCCGACCCGGCCATTGGGTGATAATGCTTATTTCGGTATTGGTAACATCAGGAAATGCTTCGATAGGCATACTTTTATAAGTGATTATACCGGCTACTACCAATATAACCGCACAGAATAAAATGAAATACCTGTTTTTTAGTGAAAACCCTATAATCCCCTTCAGAACCTTGTTCATTATAAATTCTTTAGACTGCTTTTGAACTAATTATTAAGTGCGCCATAAATAAGAATGGCTTGTGAGCCAATGACCATTTCACCAGGTTGAATGCCACTCTTAATGTACGTTGTGCTATTGTTAGCGCTGATAATATCTACGGCTCTTATTTGTACATCTTTTTTCCCTTTATAGATAAGTACATAATATTGGCTGTTGTCAAAGATCAGGGCTTTGTTAGGGATAGAGATAGCTTCTTGTTTCAATCCGTTATTGACAGTAACTGTGGCAAACATTTGCGGTTTAAGCAAGTAGCCGGGATTAGGTAATACTACGCGCATTTTCATTACCCGGTTGGTAGGGTCCAGCACATTCATTAGCCTATCTATCTTGCCTTTAAATACTTTGTCGGGGTAAGTAATCGTCATAACATCTACCTGGTCGCCCTCATGTACTTTATCAATATTTGCTTCATACACGTTTGCCTGAACCCAAACTTCTTTAAGGTCTGAAATGGTAAAGAGCGGATTGCCATTATCAGAGCGGATTGCCATGCCATTTGTAACATTTTTTTGTACTATAAAACCTTCGATCGGCGACTTGATCAAATATTCACCCTGTAGGTTATTACCATTGATGCTCAGTATTTTTTCAGCGGCATTTTTTGTTGCTACTGCCTGGTCGTAATTAACTTTGGCGGTTGTTACATCTACTTGCGAGGCTAGACCGCTTTTTGCCATATCCTGGGTGCGAGACAATAAAGCAGCTGTCAATTTTACATTGCTTTCTGCATTAATAAGGGCGGCATTATAGTTGGCAATTTCCGAGCTTTTAACGCTGCCTAATATTTGCCCTGCTTTTACATAATCACCTAATTGGGCCTTTACATTCTGCACATTCCCGCTTATTAAGGGGAAGATATTAGCTACCTTATCTGTATTGAAATCAACTACCCCATTGAATTTAATGGAATTCATTATATTAGATATCTTGACGGTATCTATTACAAGTGTTTTCATTACAGAATCAGGTATTTCATAGGCCGAACGTGGGCTGTCGTTCTGGGCATTCTTAGACGAGCAGGACGCCAGGCCAATAAGACTGCCGGATAATAGAATACTATAAAGACTGAACTTGATGCAAGACGAAAACATAAATGAATTGTTTATTTGTTGAATATGCGTGTTCCTGTAGTGAAATTAAGTTGCTCTAATTGGCTGATCCTGTTATAGCGCAGGTTATTAAGTTGCACAACGTTCTGCTTATATGAATCGTAGAAATCTGTAAATTCTAAAAGACTGATGTTGTGCTTTTCAAAATTTTTAGTGACCTCTTCTACCATATGACTATTATTTTCTTCAAATTTCTGATCAAATGAATTAAGTAATTTCTCTGCACGTACCGCTCCTAAATATGCGTTAGCTACCTGGCTTTCTACAGCATCCTGGGTGCTTTGCAGTTGAACCTGGCTTGATAGAATACCTGTTTTTGCCTGTTTGATATTTCCTTGATTCCGGTTAAAGAAGGGAAGTGGGAAGTCTAACCCAATGCTGTTATAATTCTTTACATAGCTGCCTAATCTGTCGTAACCAAAATCAATGTTGAGATCTGGTACTGCCAATGCTTTTTGTAAAGCAAGATTTTGCTGATTGAATGTAACATTTGCACCTGCAATTTTCAGGTCATTCCGGTTTTGATAGGCACTGTCAATTAAAGATTGTAATGGGATAGCAGCCACAGGTTTTTGCTGGTCATCTTTTAGTTCGGATATTGGTACTATGTATGTTGCTGCTTTGGCTCGCAATAAGAGTTTAAACTCACTTTGCACATCGTCTATGTTATTTTGCAACGTAACCAATTCGGCTTGTAAAGTATATTGCTGTGATTGTATACGTAAGAGATCCAGTTGTGCAATGTTACCTTTGGCTACCTGCTCCGCGTATGCAGTACTTGTTTTTTGCAAGGAGGTTATTTCAATATCATAGACTTTTTGTGTTTGTTGCAAATAGTAAATATTATAGAAGTCATTGCGAAGGGTGTATTCAAGTGTGCGCAAAAGATCAGAAAATTGATATTCTGTTATTGCAACACCTGTTTTAGCCAGCTGAATGTTTTTATTGCGTTTGCCGGCGGTTTTTATAAGTTGGCTTAATTGCATTGCTACTTCCCGGTTGCCATCCGTATTATCAAAGAATTTATTAGTAGACTGGTCATATAAACCGGTACCAACACTAAATTGAGGGTTATCAAAAATTTTTGCTGTGATGATATTGGCCTTAGCGCTATCTATGCTGTATTTTTGGGCTAACAGTTGTAAGTTATTTTTAATAAATAATTCTTCGGCCTGATGCAGGTTAAGTTTAAGCGTGTCTTGTGGATACTGCCCCCAAACGGTATTAGTTATAAAGGAAAAAAGCAGCAACCAATACATTTTTTTCATATAATTACAATTGCCACAAAGATAAATGAACATCATTGCAACAGCATTAAAATAGGATTAGAATCAGGTGTTTTGGGGTAAAATTATGTTAAAAGTACTACCCGCAGTTGGTTGTGATTGCACCGTAATATTGCCCCCGAGAAGCTCAATTATTTTTTTGGCAATATAAAGGCCTATTCCATGCCCTTGGTAGGTATTGGCATTGATACTGCGGTAAAATGGTTCGAAAATATGGGGTAATGTCTCAGCATCTATTCCAATGCCTTTGTCTGTAATACTTATAATAATATCATTTGCAGTGAAATGCATGCTACATACAACGGGTTTGCCGGAAGAGAATTTTATTCCATTTTGTATGATGTTGGTTATAGCCAGTGTAAGCAAAGTTTTATTGGTTTTTACATTCAGCCGTGTTTCATCTTCGGGTAACTCGGCCATTTGAATATCCAGAATGGTTTTGGGCTCGCGATTGAAAATTTCTTTTATTTCCCATAACAATTCATCGAATCTTACTAACTCAGTTTGTTGCCTGCCGATATCATTCTCATTATTGGCGAGCAGGAGAAAATTTCGGATTATATCATTCAACCGGTCTGCTTCTACCAATACCGATTGCAATGTATTCTTATACTCTGCTGTTGTGCGGTCTTTGCTTACCGCAACTTCTACCTCTCCTATAATGTTAGTTATAGGTGTTTTGAGCTCGTGAGAGACATTGGCTACAAACATTTTTTGGAGGTCGAAAGATTTTTCAAGCCGTTCCAGCAATCCGTTGAAGTTGGCTGCAAGTATACCAATTTCATCTTTTTCATTATCAGTATCTACTCTCAGGTGCAGATCAGTGGCTGATATCTTTTGTACTTGTGTATTTACTTTCTGGATCGGGTCCAGTGCATTTCCTGCAAACCATTTTCCGGCAATCAACTGTACCAATAATTGTACCCCAAAAAGAACCGCCATGATCTGAAGGAGATTTTTTTTCTTTTGCTGGCCATAAATATCTACCGCAGAGGCAAGAATTACAAAGTTTCCCTGGTTATCATCATAATCAATACCTACAATTTGCTTGTCATTTTCCTGGTAAGCAATATATTTTTTTGCCCTCACATCATCAATGATCTGTTTACTCCAGTTCTGGTTATTTTCATTGATGAAAGACAATTTATCAGTGCTGTCATACATTCTTATTACTTCATGGGGTAGGCTGACCAGGTATTTTTCTTTTATTTTCTTAAGTGCTGATTCTGATATTTCATCAGCCTCCAAATATACGCCTGCGGCTACTTCTGTGCGATCATGTAGCGCCTGGTAGAAATCATTTTTAGTGATATTGGAAAATAGCAGGTAAATGAATATCATAATCAGCAGCATCAATAAAGAGCTGGTAACTGTAAAATATAAAGTAAGCTTATTCCTTATCTGCATAATTATTGCTCTTTCATAACATAGCCCATTCCCACAATAGTATGGATCAATTTAGAAGAAAAGCCTCTTTCTATTTTATTGCGGAGGTAGTTTATGTATACGTCAATAACATTACTGCCACTATCAAAATCATACCCCCACACATGTTCTGCAATATCACCTCTGGAAAGAACACGATTTGTATTTTGCATAAACATTTCCAACAGGGCATATTCTTTTGCAGTAAGTGTGATCTCTTTATTTTCACGGAGCACGATCTTACTGCTGCGGTTTAGTGATAGATCTGCGATATGCAATTCATTATTGGTGGTAGCTTGCTGGTTTTGCCTACGTGCCAGTGCCTGTATACGCGCGATGAGCTCTTTGAAATGAAAAGGTTTAACGAGATAATCATCTGCGCCTTGTTGTAATCCATGTACTTTATCATCAACAGTACCTAATGCAGTAAGCATTAATACAGGAGTATTGATACCCTTCTCCCTGATACTTTTACAAATTTCCAGCCCACTGACAAACGGCAGCATAACATCAAGGATAATAATATCAAACTCACTCTGTAGAGCCATACGCTCACCTGATTTGCCATCGTAAGCTATAGTAACCTCATCGCCATTTTCATTTAACCCTTTTTCGATAAATGCAGCTATTTTTGGTTCGTCCTCTACAAGGAGTAATCTCATATGGTATTATTCTTAAAAGGGTTTTCACAAAGATAGCTATAAGAATAATATTTTGTATGATAACCGATTGATAATAAAATCCCAAAAACAGCGTAGGCTATTGAGCAATTAATTCATTAAATGTATCTTCGCGTTATGCAAATACTAGACGGTGTATTAGTATCGGCTCATATTAAGGAGCAGATAAAACATGAAGTAAATGAATGGCAGACAAACGGTGGTAAAAAACCACACCTGGCAGCCATATTGGTGGGCAATAACCCTGCAAGCGAGGCTTATGTAGGTTCTAAAGTAAAACACTGCGAAGAACTTGGGTTTGACTCCACGCTTTTGCGTTTTGAAAAAGATATAACTGAGTCTTTTCTTATCAGTGAAGTAGAGCGGCTGAATAATGATGATACTATTGATGGTATTCTTGTGCAATTGCCATTGCCAGGGCATATCTCAGGTGATTCAGTAATTAATGCCATCAGTCCCGGAAAAGATGTGGATGGTTTTCACCCTATTTCATTAGGGAAAATGCTTCTTGGGCAGCCTACCTTTCTACCGGCTACGCCTTATGGCATCATGCTGATGCTGGAATATTATAAGATAGACACTGCAGGTATGCATTGTGTAATAATAGGCAGGAGCAATATAGTGGGCACACCCATGACCATACTCATGAGCAGGGCCTCAAATCCGGGCAATGCCACTGTGACCATGTGCCATTCTAAAACAAAAAACCTAAAGGAAATAACACTTACTGCAGACATTATTATCGCTGCGATCGGCAGGCCAAAATATGTTACAGCTGATATGGTAAAACCGGGCGCAATAATCATAGACGTAGGCATTAACCGTATTGATGACCCAACTAAGAAAAGTGGTTCGCGCCTGGTAGGTGATGTGGATTTTGATAATGTAGCGCCATTGTGTAGTTATATTACCCCGGTGCCTAAAGGTGTAGGGCTTATGACTATTTGCGGGCTCATGAAAAATACATTACTCGCAGCCAAGCAGGCGAAAGAGTTAATAGGCTGATTAGTTAAATGGTTATGGGAGTATAAATTATTTTTCCATTATCCTTTGCACTTTTTCGGTTTTTCTCTATTAAATCTTTGATAATTTTATTAGCTTAACATAATTTCCGTTAATTTATATCAATTGACTAATATCAAGAATATAGTTGCTTATCCGGTGATGGAACACTTTTACACCCTACAGGGTGAGGGGTTCCATGCGGGAAAGGCTGCATATTTTATCAGGCTTGGCGGGTGTGATGTAGGCTGCACATGGTGCGATGTAAAAGATAGCTGGGATGCATCAAAGCATCCTGTATTAACGACTGCTGAGATAGTAGATCATGCAACGAAGTATAAAGGAGATATTGCAGTAATAACAGGCGGCGAGCCCGGCATGCACGATCTTACTTCCCTTTGCATAGCCTTGCATAAAGCAGGGTTTAAAACACATATAGAAACATCGGGGGCACATCCATTGAGTGGTGGCCTTGATTGGGTTACTTTATCACCTAAGAAATTTAAAGCCCCGTTGGCTGAATGTCTCGTAAAAGCCAGTGAATTGAAAGTGGTTGTTTATCATAAGTCAGATTTTGAGTGGGCCGAGTTTCATGCTTCAGGTGTAGATCCTGAATGTAAGCTTTACCTGCAACCTGAGTGGAGCAAGCGGGAAGCGATTACACCTATGATTATAGAATATATTAAGCAGCATCCGCAGTGGCAATTATCTTTGCAAACACATAAATACATAAACATTCCATAGCATGACCTGGATACAAGTTGTAATACTCGGTATAGTAGAAGGTATTTCCGAATTCCTGCCCATCTCCTCCACCGGCCACATGATAATTGCCAGCTCTATAATGGGCATTAACAAAGAGGCTTTTACCAAACTTTTTGAAGTAGTTATACAGTTCGGCGCCATCTTATCGGTAGTAGTATTGTATTGGCGGAAATTTTTTGATTTTGCCCGTTGGCAGTTTTATACTAAGCTGGTTGCGGCTATTATACCGGCAGCAATTTGTGGTGCTTTGTTCTCAAAAAAAATTGATGCCTTGCTGGAAAGTAGTATGACCGTAGGGATTAGTTTCCTTGTCGGCGGTATTGTGTTACTCTTCATTGACAGTTTCTTTAAAAAGGGCACAATAGATAATGATAAAGACATTAGCTATCCCAAAGCGTTCTTAATAGGCTGTTTCCAGGTGCTTGCAATGATACCGGGTGTATCCCGCAGTGCTTCTACGATTGTGGGTGGATTATTTCAAAAACTCACAAGAAAGGAAGCGGCTGAGTTCTCCTTCTTCCTTGCTGTGCCTACCATGGCCGCCGCTTCGGCAAAAAAACTTTGGGACTTTCATAAGGAACATTTTGTATTCCAACCCGGGCAAGTGAGTATGCTGATCGTCGGTAATATTATCGCATTTATTGTGGCCTTGATAGCTGTAAAAACATTTATTACTTATGTACAGAAACATTCTTTTCGTGCATTTGGTGTTTATCGGGTAATTGCCGGTATTGCTGTTCTTGTAATGATATATGTGGGTGTGATCAAAAAGCCGGAAACTATTGCTGAACCTAAAGCAACGTCGGGCTGTACCTCAAAACCTGCAAACAAAATTGCTGTAGTTATTGGTACGAGCCAGGTAAGTAGCTCCCTTTAATACCCAAAATAAATTAAAGCTTTATTTACGCAGCTTCCCAATTTTCAAATAGAAGGTTCAGGTAGTAGTTCTCTTCTTTGGTTATAACCTTATCCGCTTTGGTAAGTTTGATCGAGAATCGTATCAGGTTATTGCGTTCTTCTTCGGTGGCGTCATCGTAAAAATCATCCATTACTTTTAAATAATGGGCTTCCCATTCATCAGGTTTTAACCTGCTGATTACTTCCATTTGTTTATCAAGATTTACATTAAATGGGAACTCATTTACAAGATATTGGCGTATCACCATATCTTTCTCTGCACTGATCCTAAAATCTACGGCAGATAGGATCATTAATAAATGATACCCGGCTATAGCTTTATTTATCCGTTGGTTTGGCATATTAGTATATACGTATAATATCCATTATTAGCTTTGCGAAGCTAATAATAGATCCAGATCAGTGTATTTAAAGTTAAAACGTTTGGCAATCGGCGCATTAGTGACACAACCTTTGTACATGTATACGCCTCTTCTTATCCCGCTTTTTGCGAGTATTATATCTTCTACACCGCCCATATCAGCCGCTTGCTGCAAAATGGGCATCAAAACATTACTAATAGCACGTGATGCGGTACGTGATACCCCGGATGCAATATTGGGCACACAATAGTGGATCACATCGTACTTTTTGAAAGTTGGTTTTTCATGAGAGGTAAGCCTCGAAGTTTCAAAGCAGCCACCTCTGTCCATACTCACATCTATGATCACGGAGCCGGATTTCATATTACTCACCATCTGCTCCGAAACCACTACCGGTGTTATGCCATTTACCGGCTTTAAAGCGCCTACAGCTACGTCTGCATTACAAAGCTCCTCAGCCAGCGTCACCGGCTCAATAACTGATGTAAAACAACGCCGGCCTATATTATTTTGCAGGCGCATGAGGCGATAAATAGAATTGTCAAATATTTTAACAGATGCACCAAGGCCAAATGCTGCCCGTGCAGCAAATTCGCCTACCACGCCTGCACCTATGATAAGTACTCTTGCAGGCGGCACACCGGATATGCCACCCAGCAATACACCCTTCCCATTATCCTGGTTGCCCAGGTACCTGGCCGCCACCAATATGGCATAGTTGCCTGCTATCTCGCTCATAGAGCGCACAATAGGATAAGTACCTGCATCATCCTTAATAGACTCAAACGCGATAGCTATTATTTTTTTTGCTATCAGTTGTTCCATTATCTCAGCCTTCAGCATGGGCATATGGATGGGCGAGATAACCACCTGGTTGGGCTGCAGAAGGCCTGCCTCTTCATCTGATATAGGCGCAGATTTGATTATTGTTGTTGCTTTGTAAAGTTCCGATTTTTCATAAACGATATGCGCACCTGCTTCACTGTAATCATTGTCAAAGTAAAATGAGCCATCTCCTGCCCCATGTTCAACAGCCACATCATGGCCATCGTTTACTAATACTGATACGGCTTCCGGTGTCAATGCCACACGATTTTCCTGAAATGAAGTCTCTTTAGGTATGCCTATGAACAGTTGTTTCCTTTTGGGAACTATTTGCAAAGTCTCTTCTAAAGGAACATAAGAAAAGGATGGTGATATGTATGGTTTTTTAGTCATGCCGCGCAACTTCGCTTTAACATGGACAATATACAATATAAGTTTTTATAAAAAAAGGATTTTTATCAAAACTGGCAGTAAATAAATATGGTAACTATACCCACTTACACGATATAAATAAAACATTTTAATAATTCAATGATTTGTAATAATTACCTGCTTCTTTTCTCATAAACTCATATTTTTCTTTAACAACAAAAGCCATTCCCCTTTTATCTTCATTTATTAATGCCTTCTCTCTTTCAAGTAATTTATCTAAGTAAGCACGAAGTTCCCTAACTATAAACGTTTTATATTCTAAATGTGCATTAGCAAATCTATGGCAAATAGACACCTTTTCTCTTAGGGTACAAGTAAAAAGATTTACAGGCAGAACTTTATTTTTCAAGTCTTTAATTACGTTGTCGGACTCGTTTAATTTCTGTATGATGTCGTTAAATTCTTCTTTATAAATTCTTTCCTTTTCTTTTTGCTCTTGCGCTTTTCTTGAATTTTCAAGTTCTTTTTTCTCATCTCCTTCTTTTTCGGTAATCGCCAACAACTGGCTTTCTACTTCGTATCTTTCATCTTCTAATTCTATAAT